>NZ_JAKZEQ010000030.1:0-47745 GCF_022549155.1 Lactiplantibacillus sp. ME-2 | reverse complement strand
CTAAGTCCTTTTGTTTGAGCTGGCTGCCTGCCTTCAATAGCAAGTCGCCTAACGCGTCCTTGTCGTGCGTAATGTCGTAGGCTGTCTGGTCAGTCATGTAAACGCCATTCTTGCGGATGGACGGGAGCACGTCATGAGTTACCCAACGGTTAAATCGTTTTGCTTCTGGTTTCCGACTAGCTCCGATTAACTTGTAAAGCCCAGGTTCACTGATGAAGTTTGTATTTCCAGATAAGCCCCCTAAGTTAAACTTAGTTACCTCATCATTGTCTAAAGACTTGATAGCAACGCTTGAATTTGAAAGCCCTAATGACTTAGAAATATCTGGCATTGCAAACCAAATAATGTTTTCACGTTCAATGGTACGTACTTGATGGCCTTCAAAATTAAATGGTGTAATTTGATTCATTGCTAGTCCTCCTTAGATTTTGTATTTTTTAACAAGGTAGTCATACACTTCATTAACTAATCGCTCTGCACCGTTTGTTGTTATCTTTTTATTCAACGCAAGATTTACAAAAGTGATTGATTTTTTGAAATGATCAGCGATAGTCCCTTGACTTTCTAACTGGCGATGATTTGCCAGCCACGATTTAATCGCTTCTGCTTTATTGTTTGTTTCCATACGAATAAACATCAGTTTGCCTCCTTTTAATATTTATTAAGAAAGATATTGCAAAAGTCTATAACATGTCTTAATATATAGACATAACGAAATAGCTGCAAAGCTCTTATTTATCGCCCGCCAAGATGATTAATAAGCTCTTTTAGTTTTGCTAATTTGTTAACAATATTTCTTAACAAAGATAATTCTACAACATGTTTTAGATTTTTACAACTATTTTTTATACATGTTGTAGAATTGTCTTGCCAATCATTGGAGGAACTCTACCATGACGCTGTTTGACAGGATAAAAACAATTTCGAAAGAACGTGGATATTCAATTGCTGAGGTTGAACGTAAAGCCGGGATAAGCGCAAATTATATGTATCAGTGGAAAAAACGTAATCCAAGCCCTAAAGCTTTGGCTTCCGTAGCCGATGTTTTAAATGTTTCTGTTGATTACTTATTAGGCAAAACGGATGACAATTCTACTTCAATGAAGCCCAAACAAGTTGATATTACAGATGACGACTATATTATGACCTATCAGGGTAAGCCTATCCCTCCTGAAGATATGGAGTACATCAAACGCATCTTAAACGGTGGGAAGGACTGATAATATTTGAATATCTACATCAAGCGTTTAATGCAGTATGCTTGGGATCATGGAATATCTTGCATCTTAACAGACAAACTAGATGCATACACTCCGTCGTCAGCCAAACCGGAAAATAACATCGTTCTAATTAACCTAAAATGGCACAATCCGTCTGAAATCGCCTTTCAAATGGCACATGAATTAGGCCACGTTATCAACCATGATGAAGGAATATTATATTTTTCTAGTTTTAGCAATAAATCTAAATACGAGCGCATGGCTAATTTAGAAGCATTGAAAATACTTATTCCAATTTATTTAAGCGAAGTTGATACGTATGCTGACAATAGTGTCATGCCGTTTATGGAAAATTTTGGTATACCCAAACGATTAGAAGATGATGTCGTTAACGCCTTCCGCACTAATGTTAGTAACTAGAAGTTAACTTACAGACCAGATACGGATGTCGGTAAAAGCTGGGGAATTTGGAGGAATGTAATATGTCAAAATGTGTGCTTTGTAAAAATAAGATTGGCTTCTTTGCAAAGTATTTTACCGTCGATACTGGAGAAAAAGTATGCAAAAATTGTCTTTCAAACTCTGAACCAGAAATATTAATCGAAAACCTTTCCTCTGCGGCGGACGTAGCTTTTCATATGGATAATTCTGTTGGTGATACTTATTTATCATCTATTGGTGAAAAGTCTTTGTCAGATTCTCGTAGAGAGAATGAAGAAGCTAATAAGAAGCGCCTCCAACAAGAACTAGACCAAAAACGTCATCTTGAAGAACTGGCTAAAAAGAGAAAAGAGGCCACCGATAAAGCTTCACGACAAGAAATATTTCATTTTAAAGTACGTGGTACCACCCACTATGACCTAGCAAAAATGGTCTCTTACGCACGTAAAAATGATTTGTTTGACCCTTACGATGGATATACCGATGCAGACATCAAAGAATTCTCACCTTACGAAGAAGTGTATGAAACAGACCTTGTAGGATTGATAAGCGCGATAGAATTTAGAACAGACCCAAATAATAAATATGATAAAAATGCAATCAAAGTCATTGCTACGCTTGACGATGGTGAATATATGTTAGGACATGTTCCTGCCGGAAGCACTAAAGATATAAGTGAAATAATAACGAAACAAAACAATGGAAGCATCGCGCTAAAAATAAACTACACACTAACTGGTGGTAAATATAAGATTGCTGAGGAAAAAGAAGAAGAATTCGATTTTGACGAAGATTGGGACGTTGAAAAGGAAATACAGCAAGAGGAAAACGAAACAGATTTTACCAAAAACCTTAGAATTAAGTCTGGAAAGAAAGAGTATGGTTTCAATATCCAATTATTTGATAATAACATTCAATGACGGAGGTTTCGTAAATGGGACTACTAATAATGATCGTCATCTTTCTGGTGCTCTGGAAGATATTAGGAACACTAGGCCACATCTTTTTGCCAATATTAGCCGTACTATTTATCCTGGCAACCTGGATTCCTTCACAAGCAATTGTTATGGTGATTTGGGTGCCAATCGCGATATTATATTTTATCGGCTTAGCCGGGTATAAACATGCTAAGTAGAACTAGTATAAATATATTTTAATCGGGGTAAAAACTATGGAATTGTATGTAGGAACGTACAGCACACACGTGTTCGACTTTACCATTGCAATTGGCATCATTTGCTTCATAGCGCTAGTCGTCATGTTAGTTTACTGGAATCACAAGCGAAAATAGTAACCTCGCCCACTACCATCCTAGCGGGCAACATGCGAGCGTAGTTCAACGGTAGAACATGTACACTCCAAAATAGAGTCTCCCACTCTTAACAACTACTATGCAGGTTCGACTCCTGCCGCTCGCGTTGACCAAATACTGATGTCATTAAAAGCTGACTTGTTTGGGGGTGATTAATATGACATATTTTGATCCTGACGAAATACTTCAAACAAAAGAAGAAGTTTTAGATTACATGGAAGTGCATGGCATTATGACAGATGCCACCTTTCCAAAGCTTAATGATACGGGAAACACTGATAAACACATGGCTCCTGTTTACAAATATCTTAGAGAAAATGGTATGTATATACTTCACACTGGTTTCTATGATAGAACATTTAATTTTGGTGCAATATACTTTATGTTTGATGCAAATCGCTTTGATTATCAAACTGCACCAGCTGAAGTTAAGAAGATTTTGAAAATTTGGTCAAAGTTTCAATCTAATTAAACTAAAAAGCACATCCCCTCCCGCCAAGAAGTAAGATGTGCTACCAATAAAAGCCAGTGGATTGCTCCGCTCTTTTTACATACATAATATTATCACAACTAAGGAGGTGATGCCTGTAAGTCCTTAAAATTCTACCCGCCTAGGTGAAATTTAAGGAGGAAATATAAATGGCAAGTATTAAAAAGAAAAATGGCAAATGGGCCGTTCGCGTTAGTTACTATGATGAATTTGGCAAACGGCACTTTAAAAACAAGAGTGGCTTTTCTCGTAAAAAAGAAGCTGAACAGTGGGCAACTAAATTGGAACAAGCTAAGTTTGACCAATCCATAGGAAAAACCGATACAACGACAGTCTTTACAGATTACTACGAGAAATGGTTAGAAACCTATAAATTTGGCAAAGTTTCCCGAATTACAGAACAAGAATATCGATATACTCTTCGCCAAATTGCTGAGTTACTACCCAACGTTCAACTGTCGTCAATGACAAGGCTGCGTTATCAACAATTTATCAATGAATTTGTGCACGGTAATGCCAAGCAACGTGCACAGCGACAACTGACAGATAATCAACCATATCATAGCAAGTCATCTGTTGAAAAATTGCATGGTCACATTCATGCTGCAATTATCGATGCCGTAGCTGATAATTTAATAAAGACCGATTTCTGCTTACATGTTGAATTAGGTGGCCACTCCGGTAAACCAGCACAACTAAAATACCTTGACGCGAAAGACATGCAAACACTAGCCGCTGAGGTCAATAAAAATATCAAGCTAATTTCTACTGGAAAATCAATGATCTACACCGGCCTACTAACTGGTATGCGAGTAGCCGAAGTTTCTGCGCTCACTTGGACTGATATCGATTGGCAAAATAAGACTATCCGCGTTAATAAGTCATGGGATTATGTTTATGGTCAAAAATTCAAGAAAACTAAAACCGAATCGAGTATTCGGACAATAACCGTAACTGACGATCTTTTAAATCATCTTAAGACGCTACACGCTTTACAGATGGCAGCTAAATTGGACAACCCAGATCATTTAGTTTTCATGAACAAACGTGGTCGTATTCCCTCTCCAGGAGCATGTGATAACCTGCTCAAAAAATACTCCGACTCATTGGGGATTAAACGGATTAGTTTTCACGGGTTACGGCACACCCACGCTAGCTACCTGCTCTACTGTGGCGTAAAGATGGAATACATTTCCAAACGGTTAGGCCATAAGAACAGTTCCATCACTCGTAACGTTTACGCTCATATGATTAAAGAAGACCAACGGCAGGAAGACAAACGGACCTTAAAAGCCCTCTCTCAGGTCAACTAACATGGTGCACTTTTGGTGCACTCAACAAAAATGATGGCGCTAAAAGGCTTGATATCAATGATTCGAGTGTGCACTTAAAAGTCTGTACTCTCCTTATTAAAATAGTAGAGACCAGCCAGTAAAAACAAGAATCCCAACAAGCATTGATTTGTCGGGATTCTTGTTTTTTATATAATTCAAATCAAACAAGTCAATATCAACATGGTTTGCTACCTACTATACTGTTTGGAAATGGTATGGATACTACTATTACAAAATAGGTTTTAGACTTGAGCTACTCTTGCCTGCTCCAAAATTTTGGCACTCAATATCAACGCTTTCTTGAACCACCTAGAGGTTTTCTATACTATTGGTTTAGTAACATGTTCTAAAGCTGCTTCTTTAATTGTTGAATGCCAATTCAAATTCATTCACATCAATGCCTTATTAAACATCGGCACTTGAAATAATCATAATGATCAACAACATCAATCAAGTAATACCATTCCCCACTAATCCACAAAAAATATCCGTCAGCCCTTGCCAACGGATACCCAATTACTTCTGTTCACGTGCGGCTTGACCAAAAACAAAGAACGAACCAAGAATACCCACGCATGATAGTAAAAATAAAATGCCATAGCACAGTACATCCCCCACTGTCACTAAAGTCTTCGGAAAACCGGCAGTTGAGACCCATAGAAAAATCACGCTTAACCAAAACCAAAATGAACGATAAAACCGAACCGGTCGACGTATCCGCATGACGCTCCCCCCTAACTCGTGATTCCAATGAAATAACCGATTGGAATAACGCCTATTATAGGCAGTGCGCAATTAGGTACAAGCTCTGAATACTCAAATCCGACGTTTAAGTTACAATTCATAACCGATTACGTTTGTTAAGTGCCAATCCGATTAATATGCCCCCTCGCAACCTCAATCACGACGAGCCAGTTTACGAGCGATAATCATAAATCGGTCTTCAAACGTCGTGACGCGACCATTAATGGCCAGTAAGGATTGTAACTGATGTAATTTGGGAAGCATCCGTGCCACGTCAAAATTCGGAAACTCCCATGGAATCACCGTGGCATAATAGACAATTGCGCCAATATCCGTAAAACTCAGTGCCGCGTAGGCTTGCTCAGCCCGCAGAATTTCAAATCCCGCAGCCTGCATTTGAGCCATTACCGTCAACAACTGATTGTCAGGATACGCCGGTTCGTAATGCTCATCAAAGAATCGTGACAACGCATAATTATTGGTCGCACCAACTTGCTGAATCACAAGTCGGCCCCCCAGCTTTAAAACTTCCGCAATTCGCTTCACTGGCATCGCACCATGACTATTCGTTACAATATCAAATGTCGAATTTGGTACGGCCGTCAACTGTTCGGCGGCATCTGGATATAATGTTATCCCCTTTTTAACCACCGTTTGCTTCAACAACTCAATATTTGGTTGCCACCCCTCAGTCACCGCAGTCAGCGCTGGCTGATGGTTAAAACGCCCCATCAATTCACCACCGCCCGTATCAATATCCAACCACCGATCATCGGCACTTAGATGCTCACGAACTAGGGCAGCGTAATCCCACGGTAAGTCCGCAGTCTGCCACCGGCCAGCCAGATGACTAAAGTCCCAGCCGTGCATGGATTGCTGCGCTTCTTCAAACCAACTGCTTTCTAAAGCTGTCATATTTTGCCTCCTTCGTTTCCTATAAACCAGACCACTCATCAAAGTCTCCGCTGGCCTATTTCAATACGAATTATGCTATGATTACAATATCTTTAAAAGGAGGTTCAGTCAATGACACAATTACTGGTCACAACCACTGAAAATATTCCGGGGCACCCCTATGAAGTTATCGGTGAAGTCTTTGGGCTAACCACTCAATCTAAGAATCTGGTCCGTAACATTGGGGCGGGCTTAAAGGGCCTAGTTGGCGGCGAAATCAAGGATTACACCAAGATGCTCGAAGAATCGCGCGATGTCGCGGTCAATCGGTTGCGCGATAATGCAAGTGCCATGGGTGCGGATGCCGTTGTGATGATGCGGTTCGACACCGGCTCCATTAGTCAGGATATGCAATCGGTTGCCGCATATGGTACCGCAGTTCGTTTTATCACCGAAGACTTGACCACTGACAATGCTTAACTGATTCGAGACTAACGAAACCGCCTGCCGGTAATCTGGGCAAGCGGTTTTTAGCATGGTGGCAGCTGTTTGTATAACACAATTATAATTTTCGTCACCGGCGAGAATGAACAGACAACCACCACAAGCTAACAGTAATCCCATGGCCGTCAAATAAGCCGCTTCTGGGCTCACGATATTATCCAACAAGACCAATCCAACACTGCCGATTGGAATCGAAATCGTCGCCAATGAATTTATGATGCCGCCTAAACTCCCAACGATACTTTGATCGGCCACTTTCAATAAACTCGCCATCAATTTAGGATTTGCTTGCCCCATACAAAATCCCCCAATCATCATGATTGTAACCACTATCCAATAGTTTTGCCAAAACAACAGATTAATAAATAAACCCTCAAACGCCACGACGGTAGTTAACATGACACCACGAAACGTCCACCTCTGAAAGTAACCTGTATGTAACAAATTCCCTGCAACCGATCCAAATACGTCAGCAGTATTCATCACAAGAATTGCGACTCCGAATGAAAGTGGTAACTGCGTCGCCCGGTGAATCAGGTATAAATTCAATAGTGCATCGACGCTTGCACCTACCGCATTCAAGAACAAGACGCTCCCCAATAGCGCCAAGACGTTCATGTGCACCCCCGCTTCCATTGCTTGTCGCACTTGTCGTAGCAGTTGACGAAATGTCGACGTCACGGTGACAGTTGCGGAAGGTAATTTTAGCGTTTCATACCCGGACAGTAGCACCAGACCGGCAATCAAGAACGTGATTGCATTCAAATATCCCGCGAGACGATAATCGCCCGTTGCGGCCAATAGACTGACACCCAACGCTTGGCCCATCGTCTGCATTAACACTCCGATACCTTGGTTGATCCCTAAGGCCTCTTCTTGTAACTCAGACGCGACTTTAGCTTGTAATAATGGCATTCGGAGGCTGCCGCTCAACATCCCCAACACGTCTGAACACAAATTGATGACAATAATAATCAACAGCAACCCGACCTGTTTTTCAGTAATAAGTTGCGCTAACACGAGATATAATGCCGCTTGAACAAATTTCAAACCTGCTAACCACCCCCGCTTATTGGTTTGCGAGTCTGCCAATCGACCAGTAAGCATACCAAAAATACCAGGAAGCACAGTAGCCACCGAAACTAGCGAAACCATCAAATTTGCTTGTGCAAACGTTCGCGCGTACGTTAATAGAATAATGTTAAATAGGCTGGTACCAATTGTCTCAAAAAGATCAGCTACTGTTAACGTGACAAACGCTCGATTACGGCCTAGATTTTTCATAACGCCACTTCCAATTTAATATTATTTATTGCTTAAATAAATTTAAATGATAAAGCAACTTTAATCGTTTGATTTCTATTTGTCAAATGGTTAAGCTAGTATTGAGGTGAAAAACATGTCCAAAAACACACTGGCTCAGTTTGCAAAGTTAATGGCCGATCCCAAGGTGGCCGCTATCTTAAAGGCCACCAAATCTAAAACTGGTTTAACAACTAAGCAAATTTCGGCCCAAACTAAAATTCCCAACAATCAGTTGTACTACACCATCAACAAAATGCAGGATGCCGACTTATTAACCATCGTTAATCAAGTTCAGGTTAAAAATCTAACTGAAAACTACTATTCCAGTGCCCACCTCTCCCATGAGACGCCACAGGATCTTGATGGTCTCGATACTGATCTGACTGACATCTCCGGTACGTGGACTCAAGCCCATGTCCAACAAGTTTTACAATGGATCATGCTATTGAACCACGACTTTACCGAAGCCTACCAGGAAGAGATGACCCGCAAGCAACCTGACAAGTCAGCCATTTTTTTCAGTAACGCGATCCTAAACCTTTCAGCGGCAGGCGAGCACCAGTTGCGCTTAGATTTGATCAAATTGCTTGGCGATGCTGAAAAGAATGATCCTGATCCTCAGTCAACGGACAAGCGTCAGGTTAAACTACTCATTGAAAAGTGGCAATAATTAGAATATGCAATTGTTAGTCTTTTTGGCTTGGCTACCAAAGAATCACTGACTATCCAAGCTAACTAACGACCAAAACAAGGGTTAGCAAAAAAGCTCCGAATGACTAATAAATCGTCATTCGGAGCTTTTAATATTGGCTTTAAAATTGCATCAAGCTCAACATATCATAATCTTTAATCTTATCGCGGCCGTGCAACTCTTTGAGTTCGACCAAGAAAGCCGTCCCAACCACGTTACCGCCTAATTCTTCAACCATTTGAATCGTTGCTGAGATGGTCCCACCAGTTGCTAATAAATCATCAGTAACTAGCACATTTTGTCCCGGCTTAATTGCATCTTTATGCAAATAAAGTGCAGACTGCCCGTATTCCAAATCATAAGTCGCTTTGACCGTTTCGCGTGGTAACTTACCCTTCTTACGAGCAGGTGCAAAACCAACGCCTAATTCATAGGCCACTGGACAACCCACGATAAAGCCGCGCGCTTCAGGCCCGACAATCATATCAACATGTTTATCACGCGCAAATTGCACAATCTGATCAGTCGCTTCACGGTAAGCTTCCCCGTCAGCCATCAGTGGTGAAATATCGCGAAAAATGATTCCAGGTTCGGGATAGTCCGGAATACTAGCCACATACTTTTTTAAATCTAATGCCATTTGTTCTTAACAGCTCCTTCAATTCTTAACCGCAGCCTGGTTCTTCACCCATACTTGGAGCGCTGCAGATTTACTATATAAAAGCGTTTCTTCAGCAACGATTTGTTGTTCGCGCAGCTGATAACTAGGGGCGTGATGTAAATCCGCTTTTGCCGGATTCGAAACGCCATTCATGACACCATCATTTATTTTAACAAATCCGACCTCAAAAAACACCTGAATCATGAAAATAAGCAAATTTCGTTCAATATGCAGATGCTTGGCCACTAATGTTAATTGATGATGAATATCAACATCATGGTGCGCTGCGGTAAACTGGAAAAGTTTCGCAAACTGCGCGCGATTTGGCATTCCCGTTAAATAAACCGATTCTTGCCGATATAAGTAGAGCGTCAGCTGATCGAGCGCAATTGTGCTGAGTACCTGGGTCATATCCGCCAGCGTGTCAGGACAATCGACAATGAAGACCGCTTGATTAGCCGTCACGGCAGTCAGATCCGTTTTCGTATCCCCCACCCATACGGCTTGCGCTTGGGAACCTAAATACTGTTCAACTTTTTTCAACAGACGCTGGTGGAAAAAGAGGTAAACCCCCGGTGCTTGAAACAAATGGGCCGAAAGATGTTGCGTCCGGGCGTCGATCACCTGGGTCCCCGTCACTGCAATATCCTTAACCATGATTTGGGGCTTCGTCTGACCGTTCCAAGTATTTTCACTCAACTCACCCACTAACGTCACATCGGTGGGACTCGCCTGAATAGCCGGCAAGGCAGTACCCATCGAAAAACCGATAGCATCAATCGTATTGGTGCCATCACCCAGTTGTAATTTCAAGTGTTGCTGATCACTACCGATCGCGCGTGCTTGCGGAACAGTCGTTGGAACTAATTCAAACAACGGTGCCGGGTTATCCGTTCCAAAGGGGGCCAACGCTTGAATATCTGCCAGAGTTGCCAAGGTTGCCTCAGCTAATGGTAACGTGCCGTCAATTGGTAAACTGACTTGCGCATTATCTGCTAATTGCTGACTAACCGCCGCCGCTTCCATCGCCTCTTTAAGCGTTGCTAACTGGTCGGCCATGACAGTTAGTCCAACCGCCATATGATGACCGCCAAAAGCCACCAATGACTCCCGAACTGGGTCGATTGCGGCAAATAAATTATACGCTTCGACGCTCCGACCACTACCTTTGAGCCGGCCATCATCATCCTCATTTAACACTAGGGTTGGTTTGCCAGTCGTTTCGACCACGTGGCTCGCGACGATTCCCAAAACACCCTCGTGCCAACCATGCCCGGTAATAACTAAGGTTTGGCGGGCCTCATTTTCCGGCGTCTGTGCTTGCTCGATTGCACTGGCACTGATTGTCTTGACCAAGCCTTGGCGTTTTTCATTCAATTGATTGACCTGCTTGGCCAGCGCGGTCGCCCGCTCATCGTCCAAAGTTGTCAATAATTCTACACCGCTCTGCGCCGACTGCAGACGGCCAAGTGCGTTTAGCCGAGGGGCAATACCAAACCCGATATTGGTCTCGGTCAATTTATCGGGAATCAGTCCGGCTTCTTGAATCAGTGCTGCCAAGCCTGGGCGGGTCGTCTGCTGTAAGACCTTCAGGCCGAGCGTTACCAAAGTCCGATTTTCACCAGTTAAGCTGACCAAATCAGCAACCGTTCCAATAGCAGCCAGATCTAATAGTTCCTCGGGTACTTCCTCAAGTAGCGCCGTCGCTACTTTAAACGCCACACCGGCACCAGAAAGACCACCAAATGGATAACTGCCCTCTGGATGTCGTGGATGGACAATGGCGTAAGCGTGCGGCAATTCAGTCGGTAACTCATGATGATCGGTCACTACGACATCGATGCCCTGTTCCTGCACTTGATTGATGACCGCATTTCCCGCGACACCGTTGTCCACCGTCACAAACAGCTTCGTTCCAGCCGCAATCAGCCGGTCAAAAGCGGCCTGATTAGGACCATAACCATCCTTGAAACGATCTGGAATATAGTAATTCACGTTAGCGCCAATTTGGTCCAACGTTTCATACATAATTGACGTACTTGTTAAACCATCTGCATCATAATCACCGTAAATGGTAATTTGATCCCCGGCAATAATCGCCTCTTGGATGCGGTCAACGGCTTTTTCCATATCGTGCATGGTCGTTGGGTCCAACAATGGTTGTTGATCCGCGTGCAGGAATGGGGCGGCTTCTTCCGCCGTATTAATGCCCCGCATTATTAATAACCGGGCAACTAAGGGGGTCACGCTGGCCGCCTCAGCTAACTTATCAACATCGGCTTCATCAACGGCCGTTGTTAAACGTGGCACCCACTTTTTCTTTGCCGCTAACATGGCATCCTTCCTTTCAACAACTTACTTATCTGCTGGCGTGGTTGGTTGTTCTGCCACCGCTCGTTTTTGTTTACCTTTATTATTCAAACGCAACGTTAATTGCTTATTTTCGGCAGTCAACTTGTCAATCTTAGCCTGGGCCGCTGCTAAAGCTTCACTATGGGCTGTCCGTTCCTTAGATTCATTGACCGTCGCCATCAGTACTGCGGTAATGACACCTAAGATCAACGTCACCACAATGACCAAAATCAGTGGCCAATGAACTGCTGTAATTCCAAAATTGATTCGAACTGGTTCTACGTTTAAAATTGCAAAAATAATCACTACTAGTGCAATGACTAGTGCACTCACTAACCGCCATTGATTCTTCATTAAATTCATCCCCTATTTAAAATTAAAAACCGTCCCCGTCAGCCAATCCCCGAGCTTGGGTGCCAGCTGATAACCTAAATTAGCTGCAGACATCACCCAAGGCCGATTCAGTTCGCGCCGTTGATGCCCGAGTTTGCTTACAATCAATTCAGCAAACTTAACGGGGTTCAATGCCAGCTGGTCGACCCGGTCTAAATAGTGCTCCGTGGGATCCGCAATTTTGAAAAAGTCCGTTTTAATGGGACCCGGATTGACCGTCAATACGTTGACATGAGCATCCTTGAGTTCTAAGCGCAACGCATTATCATAAGCAATAATGGCCGCCTTACTAGCCGCATAAACGGCTGATTTAGGTGTTGCGATTTTGCCAGCCATCGAGGCGATGTTGACAATTTCACCTGCATGTTGCTTGACCATCCGTTGCGCAGCCAGTTGGCTAACATACATGGTTCCCAATGTATTGACGCGCAACATTTTCGCCATCACCGGCGCATCCATGGTGATCACCGTGGTCATATCGCCAAAACCGGCAGCGTTAATGACCACATCCAATTGACCAAATAGCTCATCGATGGTCGTAAAGACGTGATCAACGTCCGCCACGTGACCCACGTCACAAGTAATCGCCACGGCCTGCCCTTTTGATAACAGACGACATTGATCAGCAACCTGTGTTAGCCGTTCTCGCCGCCGGGCGGCTAAGACGACATTGGCTCCCTGACTCGCCACAGCTAGGGCTAGTTGCTCGCCTAGTCCACTAGACGCGCCAGTAACCAAAACAGTTTTACCCACTAAGTTCGTCATTTACTTGACCTAACCTTTCTCAGGTAATGGAATATCAATTACATCAAAGTCACGAACGACTTTCGAGTGACTAAAGACTTTCTGTGCTTGTTTTTGTAGTTCCTTACTCAACTTACCCGTGTACCGAGCCGAGATATGGGTCAACAATAGCTGCTTAACACCGGCCTGTTGGGCCACCTGGGCTGCTTGGGTACTCGTTGAATGGTAATAGTTATGTGCCAACTTACCTTCATCTTTTCCGAACGTGCTCTCATGAACTAAAGCATCCGCATCCTGTGCCAAGCTGACCGCGTGCGGTGTCCGCCGAGTATCACCGAGAATCGTCACCGTCCGCCCCTTTTGTGGCGCAGCGATGTAATCTTGACCATTAATTGTCCGACCATCAGGCAACGTCACCGTTTTGCCGGCTTTTAATTGACCATAGACGGGACCACTCGGAATGTTCAGGGCTTTGAGTCGATCGGCTTGTAATTCACCCGGGTGGTCCGCTTCTTCTACCCGGTAACCAAAACAAGCGATCCGATGATCCAGAGGTTCGCAGCTTACTTTGAACGTCGTATCTTCAAAAACTGTCTCAGCTTTCGTGATTTCATGAAACTTCAATGGATATGACAAATGGGTGCCAGAGACCCGCAACGCCGTTTGAACGAAGTCGCGGACACCGACTGGCCCATAAATGGTGAGTGGTTCGTCCCCGCCTTGAAAAGAACGCGAGCTCAATAACCCCGGCAAGCCAAAGATATGGTCGCCATGCAGATGGGTAATAAATATTTTTGCAATTTTGCGTGGTTTTAACGTCGTGCGTAAAATCTGGTGTTGCGTCCCTTCGCCGACATCGAACAACCAGACTTCATTTCGCTCATCTAATAGTCGTAATGCTGTGCTAGTGACATTCCGAAATTTGCCCGGTGAGCCGGCACCGGTACCTAAAAATTCTAATTGCATATTTTTGTTCGTCCTATCTATACAGTCTGCTAACTATTTTACCGAATCTAGCGGCAATACACAATTGTTAGCACTGCAAAGTCATGGCCGGTCAACACCGTGCGCTCACCGACCGCAATTCTAAAAAGCAAGCGACGTTGGGCGACTCCTCACAATTAACAGGAAGAACACGAACAACGCTGCTCATTTTATTTTAACATGTCAGGCTAAAATTATCGCACTTGGTTTCAAGATTCCACGTGCCAAGACTGCCTGCCACCGGTGTTATCTATAATCAAAAAATGCACTTTTCCGGGCAAACTGACTATGACGGGTTGTGACCGTTTTCATTCAACTCGTCATCGCCGGCAAATGAATCCTCAGTCCATCTTGCTTAACCCAATTGATTATCGTATACTTGCTTACAAATCGTCTGAACAAGAGGTAACCGTTATGCGACTCATCGACTTTAACTTATCAACCGCTGATCTACAGCAAACTTTACCACTGTATTGGGAACTAACGACTAATCAAATCTGGCCAATCCAAAGTGTTACGCTCGTCGATCACCAGCTGGTTTTAGTAGCTTCAAAAAGCGCGCTCCCGCTGACACTCGACCAGTTCAATGCGCGGACGCGCCAAATCGATGGTCAAACGCAGCTCTGTATTCAAACCCCACCGCGCCCGCGCCGATTATTTGGCTATCGCTTAAGCCAGCAGCGCTTACTGTTTGGCTGAGCATCTAATCGCACGTCAGCTCAAAAACAGCGTCGTTAGTTAAAATTCTAACGGCGCTGTTTTTGGATTGTTCATTATTTTATCACTAGTCTACCTATCAGACTGTCGTAACGACAATCATCAACTAATTATGTCGTCACAAAAGTTTAGTCCATAAACTGGAAGGAGTAGTCCAAGATTTGAATCGTATCATCATTCTTGGCACCAGCTGCACGTAAGGCATCATCAACACCCATCCCACGTAATTGTCGAGCAAAGCGCATTAAACTTTCTTCATGATCTAAATTGGTCATCTTAAAGAGCCGTTCTAGCTTATCACCAGACAAGACGAACAAGCCCGGTTCTGGATTATCAATGCTAAAGTCTGCATCCGCTTCAGTCGTGTAATCACGGTGCTTCAAGTCGTCAACACCCTTGATTGGGAATTGTGGCGTCGTATCCAATAAATCAGCCGTCTTGGCTAACAAGGCTTTTAGTCCCTGTTGTGTAATCGACGATACCGGATAGACGGCTGGCGTGTTTGGCAACGTATCATCCGTCGCTAACTTCGCCTTAAAGTCTTCCAGATTAGCTTCGGCATCCGGCATATCCATCTTAGTCGCCACCACGATTTGGGGCCGCTTCAAGAGGTCAGGATCATAACTCGTCAGCTCGTGATTAATTTTGTGATAATCCTCAAACGGATCGTTTTCTTCTACACCACTCATATCAATCAGATGTAAAATAACGCGCGTCCGTTCAATATGCCGCAAGAATTGAATCCCTAAGCCGACCCCGTTAGCCGCACCTTCAATCAAACCAGGTAAATCAGCCATGACAAAGTCACGACCGTCATCCAAACGAACCATCCCGAGATTAGGCACTAAAGTTGTGAAGTGATAGGCCGCAATCTTGGGCTTAGCACTCGTGACCACTGAAAGCAGTGTCGACTTGCCAACTGAAGGAAAACCAACCAGACCAACATCGGCCAAGACTTTCAATTCCATTCGAATCGTTAATTCATCGCCGGGCTCACCATTTTCAGCAATTTCAGGAGCAGGGTTCTTAGCGCTAGCAAAATGAATATTTCCCCGACCGCCCCGGCCACCCTTGGCAACCACTAACCGCTGATCTTTATTGACGATATCGCCAATTAACTCACCAGTTTCAGCATCCGTCACCGTTGTCCCAAGTGGTACTTTGATAATTGTGTCCTTCGCGGAACGACCTGTCATCTGCTTAATCATTCCATTGCCACCAGCTGCGGCTTTGAACTTCCGCGTATAACGAAAATCCATCAGTGTCCGTAATCCTTCGTCAGCCTGCAATACGACGCTTCCGCCGCGACCACCATCACCGCCAGCGGGACCACCATTGGGAACAAACTTTTCACGGCGGAAAGCAACCATGCCGTTACCACCGTTACCGGCCTTTACATCTACTTTTACTTGATCAACAAACATGTTCTTTTCTCCCGTTTCTTCTATATTATTATCTACGAAATCCGATCGTGCGAAATTAGATACCTGACCTAGTATACAAATCTTCGGCCACTTCGTCAAAAGTTCCACGCCTAATTAGACAGATCATCTTTATTTGGATGTTAATGACGATTTGATGACAGGTTTTGGATTATTTTGACGGTTTTTGAAGGTTTTTGTTGCATTTTGACGTTTAAACAGGTATATTATTATGCGGAGGGATTTGAAAGTGCTTACAGAAGAACGTCAACAGTACATTTTAAATACGATCCGTTTCAAGGGCATTATTAAAATCAAGGACATCTGTTCTGAAACTCGTTGTTCCGAGTCCACGGCGCGCCGTGACCTCCAACAGCTAGAAGAACAGGGCGAGTTACTCCGCGTGCACGGTGGTGCGAAGTATATGAACTCACTCCAAGAGGAACCCGCGATGAATGATAAGGTTTCCCGTAACGTTAACGCCAAGGACCATATCGCGCAGCAAGCCGTTGCGAACATTCAAGTTGATGACGTCATTTATTTGGATGCTGGGACTTCAACCCTAGCCATGATTCACCATTTAAATCCGAGCTACAACTTACGTGTCGTGACTAATGGTGTTGTCCATGCTTCCGCTTTGGCAGACATGGGCATCCAAACCTACCTGCTTGGTGGCAATTTGAAAGGCACCACCAAAGCCGTGATTGGTCCCGAAGCCGTTAAATCGTTAGAGGAATACCGATTCAACAAAGTTTTTCTTGGTATCAACGGTGTCCACCCAAAATTCGGGCTCACAACGCCCGACCCCGATGAAGCGGTCGTCAAAAAAACCGCAATTCTACAAAGTGAAGAAAGCTTTATCTTAGCTGACAACACTAAGTTCGACCACGTTTCGTTTGCGCGCGTCGGTGATTTATCCAGTGCAACCATCATCACTGACCAACTCACGCCAAGCGTTGCCGAACAGTATCAACCATTAACTACGATTCAGGAGGTTCAATCATGATTTATACCATTACTGTCAATCCATCAATTGACTACGTGGTGCAACTACCCCAAATGACCCTCGGTAGTGTTAACCGGTTAGCACACACGGCGAAACTCCCTGGCGGTAAAGGCATCAATGTATCGCAGATTCTGAACGACCTAGACCAACCCAACAAGGCCCTCGGCTTTATCGGTGGGTTTACCGGCACGTTTATCAGTGATGCTTTAAAAGCCAAGGGCCTAGATTGTCACTTCACACCGATTGCCGATGACACCCGGATCAACGTGAAGATTCACGCTGAAGAAGAGACCGAATTAAACGGTGCTGGCCCGGACATCACCGCCAAAGAAACAGAAGCCTTCTACACCGAATTGGCCAATTTAACGCCGAATGACGTGGTCGTCATGTCTGGTAGTTTAGCGCCTAGTTTACCAGATAGCTTCTACTACGATATTATTCAGAAGGTCGAAGCTGCTGGTGCTAACTTTGTCATCGACACGACCGGTGAAGCTTTGAAGAAAACTTTACCCAGCCACCCCCTCGTTGTGAAGCCTAATAACCACGAACTTGCTGATTACTACCACACGACGTTTAATAGCCAGGCTGATATCATTGCAGCGGGCCAACGGATGCTAGCTGAAGGTGCACAACACGTGCTGATTTCAATGGCCGGCGATGGTGGCCTCCTAATCACCAAGGATGCGGTCTACTTTAGTCCCGCACCAAAGGGCCAGGTAATCAACTCAGTTGGTGCCGGTGATTCAATGATTGGTGGCTTTGTCGGCACGTTCGCCAAAACACACGATGCTGTTGAAAGCTTCCGCTACGGCTTAGCTTGTGGCTCCGCAACCGCCTTCTCAGAAGACATTGCGACCCGCGCCAAGATCGATGAAATTTTGCCACTCATTAACATTGAAAAACTCGCTCACTAAAGAAAGGACTGTTAACTAAACATGGATATCCGCGATTTATTACTAAAAGATGTCATGATCATGGACATGCACGCCACGACCAAGGACGAAGCGATTGATGAGTTAGTTCATAAATATGCCGAACAAGGTATCATCAATGATGAGGCCCTCTACAAGCAAGACATCATCAAACGGGAAGCCGAATCAACTACCGGGATTGGCGACGGGATTGCTATGCCCCATGCCAAAGATAAGGCTGTTAACCGGGCAACCGTGATGTTTGCTAAGAGTAAGGCCGGCGTTGACTTCAACGCGTTAGATGGTCAACCCGTTCATCTTTTCTTCATGATTGCTGCTCCTGAAGGTGCCAACAACACCCATTTAGCCGCCCTCGCCGCCCTCTCAAGCTTATTGATTGATCCTGAATTGGTCGCTAAACTTAAGAATGCACAGTCACCTGAAGAAGTTCAACAACTCTTCGGTGATGCCCAGGCTGCTAAGGAAGAAAAGGAAGCCAAAGATGCAGCTGCCAAGGCCGAAAAAGAAGCCGCAGCTGCCAGCACCACCACTGACGAAAAACGTCCCTATTTAGTTGGGGTTACCGCCTGTCCAAACGGAATCGCCCATACTTACATGGCCGAAGCAGCCTTGATCAAAGCCGGTGAAGCGGCCGGTGTTGACATCAAAATCGAAACGAATGGTTCTGAAGGTGTTAAGCACTTATTGACTGCCGATGAAATCGCTCGTGCCGACGGTGTTGTGATCGCCGCTGACAAAAAGGTCAAGATGGCCCGTTTTGATGGTAAGCACCTGGTTAACCGTCCCGTTACTGACGGGATCAACAAGGCCGATCAATTAGTTCAAGAAGCCTTGAGCGGTAAAGCTCCTGTCTATCACGACGATGCTGATGGTGGTGCTGCAGATGACGATGAAGGTGGCAGCGCTAATGGTAGTGTTTGGGGTGAAGTTTACAAAGACCTCATGAACGGAATTTCCCACATGTTGCCATTCGTTGTCGGTGGTGGGATCTTAATGGCCCTCTCCTTCATTATTGAGCAATTCGTTGGTAGTAAGAGCTTAGCCTTTACCTTCTTCAACCAAGCTGGTAACATGGCTTTCGCCTTCATGGTACCTGTTTTAGCCGGTTACATCGCCGAATCAATTGGTGATCGTCCTGCTTTGATGCCCGGGTTCGTTGGTGGGTTCATGGCCACGGTATACACTGGCGCTTACGGTGGTGTTTACACGGCCTCCATTACCGCCAATGCTAAGAGTCCCGCTGGTTTCTTAGGTGGTTTAGCCGCTGGTTTCTTAGCCGGTTATATTACTGTTTGGATGAAGAAGTGGACCAAGAACATGCCACAATCCTTAGACGGGATGAAGCCAATGCTGATCTTCCCAATTCTGGGCTTATTGATTATTGCTGCGCTAATGTTCTTCGTTGTTAACCCAATCTTCTCAGTTATCAACGCCTGGATTACCCACTTCCTAAACTCAATGGGTACTGGTAATGCCGTTCTCCTCGGGCTTGTCCTCGGTGGTATGATGTCGATCGATATGGGTGGTCCTTTCAACAAGGCCGCTTACGTCTTCGCAACTGGTGCCTTTACCGCAACTGGACATGGGAACTTAATGGCCGCTGTTATGGCTGGTGGGATGGTTCCACCATTGGCAACTGCGATTGCCACTGCCTTCTGGCCAAAGAAATTTACGGATGACGAACGTAAAGCTGGTATCTCTAACTGGTTACTTGGTATTTCCTTCATTACTGAAGGTGCCATTCCATTCGCCACAGCTGACCCCTTGCACGTTATCGGTTCAAGTGTGATTGGTGCTGCCATCGCCGGTGGCTTAACTCAACTTTGGGGCGTTGCCGTCCCTGCTCCTCATGGTGGCCTCTGGGTCTCATTACTCGCCACGAATATCTGGGGCTACATCGGTGCCACAATTATCGGTGCCGTTATCGCTGGGGTTATCCTTGGTCTCTGGAAACCAGCTAAAGCTTCTAAATAATGTGATATCTAAAAAGACGATCAAATTGATCGTCTTTTTTTGTTTTCAAAATTAACGAATCAGCCGTCTAACCCCGCAATAAAACGGGTATAATGAAAGTAATATACTGATTATGTTAACGAGAATCGAGACGAGTTTGATGAAACTACGAAAATCTATCTTTGGCATCAGCTGTGTATTATTCGGCATGATGCTGCTTTCCGGTTGCCAAAAACAAACTAAAATGACCCTGCCCCCTGTCAGTCACAAGACCTTAACAGCGATGGTGATCAGTGATGACCATGTCATTGCGCCCAGGCTGCATGATAATGGTAAGGCTTTCACGCAGTACGCGGCTAACGATGCCGGTGCGGATTTAAAATACAGCGCGACGATTTTTCGCGCTTTTATTGCTAAGGCGTTAATCACCAAGCCTGACGTTGTGCTCATCAGTGGCGATATTACTAACAACGGTGAAAAAGCCAGTCACGAGTACGTTGCCAAGCAGCTTCGCCGACTGACTGCTAAGCACATCCGCGTCTACGTCGTCCCCGGTAATCACGACTTGAACAACCCCATCGCCCGTCGCTTCAAAGGAAAGCATCAATATAGCACCGAGGCGACTAGCCCGACCCAGTTCAAGAAGATCTATCATCAGGCCGGCTACGGCCAAGCCAGTGAAACTGACCCAAGCTCATTGGGATATTTGGTAAAACCTAGTAAACACACTTGGTTTTTAATGCTAAACTCCGCCATTTATAAAAGTAATTATCAACAAGGTAATTCAACGGTCGGTGGTGGCCTGACCGATGGGACCTTACAATGGCTTACTAAAGTCGGTAAGCAAGCAAAACAAGCCCATGCGACTCTCATTCCCGTCCTACATCACAATACAATGGACCACACGGTGATTCATCAGGACTATACAATCGGTTATGCCGAAGATGTCCGTAAGGCCTTTACCACTGCGGGTATCAAGTTATCGCTCAGCGGCCATATTCATGCTCAAAATATCAAGTCTACCAAAGTCAAGAACCAGTCACTGACTGATATTGCCAGTGGCGCCCTGATACTGGGATCTCACTATTACGGTACGCTTAAGATCAACCAGAGTAACGGGACGGCCACGTACCACGCGACCCCGTTAAACGTGAGTGCTTACATCAAGCACCACCGTGGTAATAAAGCGATGCGCGCCTATCAAAAGTACGATCATGACGTGTTATATGCGGCTGGCTATAACGCAGCACTGAGTCAGTTATATGAGGACCGTGACGAAACGCAACTATCAAGCGCTAAAGTTAATCAGCTAGCCCGCGGCATGGCGGCCGCCAATATCGCGCTCTTTCGGGGCACCCCAGTCAAAAATAGCGCCGCTATTCAAGCTTGGCAACAAATGCCCCACAATACAAGTTTGCACGGCTTCGTGTTAGCCACCAAGAAACTACACGGCAACGTGACGTGGTCTGGGTCCGTACAATAACCACTTTATAAACTAAAGACGACAGCGAATTTTCAGGCTGTCGTCTTTTTGATTAGTCACTACTTATAGCTGGTCAGTCACACCGGCACCACCCTACTTCGATTCGGCTAGATTGGTTTTCGCACACGTAGCATTTGGTTAACAATGGTCATTAAATAATCACGCTTGCTAAATCCGACGACGGCCGTTATCAAAATCAATAGATAACGGAGTATAACACTGTGATAGCCTCCTAAAAATAGAAAGCCAACCGCCAAAAAAGTGAGCGTAATCAGCCCCAGTATCTTGCGATCATATGGAAGCGTGCCAAGTTTTTCGCGACAGATTCGATTCATAAACCAATAATGAACAACCGCATACATCACATAGCAAATTAATGTTGTATATCCCGCCACCTCGTATCCTAAAATTGGAATCAACCAATAATTTAGCGCCACATTCAATACTGCGCCAATAACACTGGCAATCATGATTAAAGATGTCCGTTCATAATAGAACTCAAACTTTGCAAATAAATCAAAAGCAAAAATGAAAAAGACGCTCATTGCGATTGGTGGAACGATCCAGGTCGCCTTAGCATACGCTCGTGGTGCGAATATCGAAACGATTTCGGGCGCAAATGCAATCAATAGCAGGTTGACAACCGCAATTAAAACTAAGGCACCGTAAGCGACACCCGCAATATCGGCCACCCGTCGATCCTTGATTTTTTGATATATCCACGGACTCAGCGTTTGCGACAATGCAACGTTAAATAAAATCATGATTTGTGAAAGTGAGTACGCCAAACTATAAATGCCCGCACTTTTCGTATTTACCATGTTCGCAATCATAATCCGGTCAGCACTACTCAGAACGATTTGTGAAAGATAATGTGGGGCCAACGGGATGTTGAACATTAATGCGTGACGCCAAAAATAGCGCGAGAAAAACGTTTTGCCACGATACATTTGCACAAAAAACAAGCCCGTATAGCCTACCAGTTCCACTAATGCTAGCCCTAAAAATCGAGCCGTCACTTTATCATTCGCATACACAACGAGCAATACGCCTACTAACGGTTTGGCGATTGCAACCAGCAAGGTCACCATCACCAATGATTTGTATTGCAAGGCAACTCGGCGCTCACCAGCCCAAAAATTAAAAACTGACGAGGTCCATACCATTAGAAGCATCGCCAACATCTGCGTCGTCGTTAAAGAAAAGACACTATTCCAAAAATCACGAAAGCCAAGATAAACTAGTGTCCATGCTAATACCAACACAACCGTTAATCCTTGTAATTCAGCCGAATATCGACGTCGATCATGGCTGAATTTGATGAGACCTTGAGTATAAACGCCGTAGCACAGATTTAGTGAGACGATGATCGTGACGATAGTCAGCCAGGAGTACAGCACATTAAATTGACCATACTCGGAAGTAGACATTATTCTGGTAAAAATGGGCGTTGCGATTATTGAAATGCTCTTTTCAAAAAAAGCACAGACTAAGAACCAAAGTGAGGCCTTAACTTGCTTTGGCAAATGCCGATATTTATTTCTAATACTGACTAACATAAATTCCTTTCTCATAGATCTGAACTGAGCATCACATCCCGTGCTTACTAATAACAAATCTCATAAGCACCGCACACGTTCAATCACTTGGTTGTTGTCGATACCGGCGCCCATTTACCGACCAAATCGTTCTTAAACGTAAATAGTTGATCACATAGTAACAATTATCTGGGGATGTCACCATTGCGCGGACTAACGCAGCCAGGGCCTGACCAAGTTTTCGTTTGCGCATACTGGCCATCGCCATCGTAAAATATTTTTGCCCACGATTAAACGTACTTTGGGCACGGACGTCATTTATTTTGTCTGTTAACGCCGACATCCCGCGGCCGAAACTGTCTGCTCCCGTCCGTTTACGTTCCGCATACAATTGTTGAATATAGCGCGATACCAGATACGTTTTCCACGCGTCGCTGGTCATACTATTACCGCGTAACCGATAGTTCAACACTCGGCGGTTAATTGACCCGATTTTGAATCCATTAGCAAGCAGCCGCAGCCAGAGATCATAGTCCTCAGCCGTTGGTAATAAACGGTAACCACCGACTTGTTGGACGGCCGTTTTCCGCATTAAAACGGTGGGATGAATAATTGTCGAACCATAGGGCAGGATTTTTTGAATTAGTGGTTCAGCCTCGGGAATGGCCGATTTTTCACCGACAACCTCATCCTGCTCATCAAGATAAGCAATATTTCCGGAAATTAAATCCAAATCGCGCGTTTTTAGCGCCTCTAATTCCACTTCGAGCCGATTAGTGACAGAAATATCATCCGCATCCATCCGCGCAATCAACTCATTACTTGCTAGCTCAATCGCCTTATTGAGACTAGCGGCCAGGCCGAGGTTTTCTGGATTGCACACTAGTTTGATCATTTCCACACGGCAATCGTAATCCATTAACAAGTCTTTTAAATCACTCCGTTCTGGATTATCCAGTACGATCACAAACTCCCTCGGCAAATAGGTTTGCTTCAAAATCGAGTCAACCGCTTGCTGGACTTGCTCAGGTCGTTCATTATATACACTCATAATTACGCTGATTGCCATTTTTTCTCCTCAATCTTCAATTCAGTTGAAAGTAAATACCCCAAGAATATTATTGCCGTCAGTACCATGCCGCTGCGCGCAACCTCACCTTTATAATTTGCGATTAGTAGAACTACGCCAAAGGCTAGAAAGATTTTACTATCACGAACAACCTTTCCAGACTTTTTGTGGCAAGCCGTCAACGAGGCTATAATCGTACCGTACAGTAGCGCCATGTAAATGATGCCCCCCATAAATAAGTCATTAATAAAGCCAATGTCGGACGTTCCGAACCAAATATTGCTGGCATTGCCACCATATACGCGAACGCCATAACCAAACACCCAGTCTAAAAGCTGACTCGGAAACATCAAGAACGAGCCCGTCAGTTGTTCGTAATTGCCCTGCTTACTACCTTCAAAGACGAGTGCAAACGTATCTTCGAAGCCACTGACGATCCAGGTATACGTATCAGGTTGGATGGATTGCAAAAACGCTAAACCCAATATGATAAAGGTCACACTCAATATGATAATCAACACAACTTGAAACAGCCCTCGAACACTGGACAGCATTCGTTTGACCAGCATCAAGGCAAAACCAAAAGCCAGCGTGATCAAGCCAGTTCGGCCGTTTAATACGATAATAAAGACACAAAATGGCAGGAACCAATAATACTTTTTGCCAAGGTTCATTCCCATATATATCGCAACTAGTCCCATCAGACTATGGTAGATTGGTGTAAAAAATGTGTAGTCACTGCTGATTCCATACAAACGTTCACCATAAATAAACTGATTCTGAATAATACCGGTGGCTGTTTTTGCTAAAATCGCAGCGCGAATACCCGAACTTGCCAGCATGACCAAAGCAAACAAGCATTGAACAACCACCATCCATAGCATCCAGGTCAAGACCGTTTCACTTGTCACGTTAAAATACTTACGAAGAACTTCTAGCCATAACACTAAGGCAAGGACATTCAAAATAATCACAACATTTTGAAACACCCGGGGATCAGTTCCTGCCAGCTTCGCTCTGAACGCAAAGTAAATCACTGATAGCATCACACCAATCACAAAAATGTGCAGCCGATTAATAGCAATCGATAAGCCCTTTGGCGACAATAGCAAGACGCAACCACCAGTAATCCCCAGTGTAACAATCAGGGGCACATAACTACTGCTCCAAAAGTTGGGTTGGTAAATCAGGTAAAATCCGGCAATCAATAGTCCTAGTCTTAAGAATGGCCCACCAATCTGACGATTTACTGCAGTCATCGTTCCATTACTCCTTTATAAACTTGCTGGATCCGCTGAATGAATTGCCTTTGTTCATAGTCACTAAAATCGACCGCTGCTATTTTAGCCTTGGTTTCCTGATAAAATTTCCCATCCGAAAAGAGACGTGTCAGTACTGCCAATAATTCAGCATCACTCGCATAAACCAGGCCATTTACCCTTGCGGCCGTTTGAGAGATGCCCCCAATGCGGGGGGGCAAACGGAATCGCACCCAATAAGGCTGCCTCGACCATGGTCAATCCAAACGCGTCTGATTTGGACGTCGACAGCACAACTTTTGCATGCCGCATGTATTTGTAAGGGTTACTTTTAAACCCTAACCACCGTATTTGCGGGGTGGCTGCAATCTGTTTAGCGATGTGTGCGCTCAAGCTACCATCGCCGACAATCCCAATCTTTAGTTCAGGGATTGCGTCTAATAATTTATGCGCAATTCTCACAAATCTTGCGGGATCTTTAACATCTTCCAACCGTCCCACGAATAACAGGTCAAATGCAGTGGTTGTACTGGCAGTAGCCAGTTGGCAAATCCGTGAACTGTCGATTCCATTGGGAATAATCGCCGTATTGGTTAAATGTTTGTGGAAGCGATACGATTCTTTAGCCCAATCTGAAACATATAAGACTCGTGAGCTCTTGTTGCCAATATATTGAAACGCCAAACTTTTCCAGTTCACACTAGTCTGCCATATCGGGGCTTGATGGATATGGGTGATAATTGGCACATGGTGAAAAAGCAGGTTGACCAAAAAACTCGCTTTGAAATCGTGTGCGTGAATAATATCTGGCTGGAGTGCCAGAATAGCTCGCCGAAATTTAAAAAGCTGTTTCGGCGAAAAACTTTGATACGCGATTCCGACAGCTTGCAAGCTTTCTTGTATCGATCCTGATTGTGAGCAGTAGGTGAAATCATAGGATCCACTCAAACCCCTACTGATATTAATGACCACCTGCTCAGCACCACCTAATTTGGCGGAAAACAAGACATGAACAATTTTTGTCATCGACAATCGTCCCTTCTAGGCCAAGCAACGCAAATAGTACGCCTGCGTTTGTTCGAGCATCTCATGCTCAGTATAGTGACGTTGATACATTTGATAGGAATTAGTCTTGACCTCGGCGATCTTTTTCGATTGATAGAGTGTCAGAATTTTTTCAGCAATCTGGCGCGCATCATTGGTGACCAAAAAGCCATTATGATCAATCAATTCCTGAATGCCCCCAACATTCGACGCAATAATCGGCAGACCTTGGGCTAAGGCTTCCACTAAACTGATTGGGAGTGCTTCATAATCAGAAATCAGCACCCCAACGTCCGTTTGAGAATAATATTTTTGTACATTATCCACCACCCCATAAAAGTTCACTTTACCATCCAGATTCAACTGGTGCGTTAGCGTTTTACAGGCTTCAATCGAAGGGCCGTCACCCAGAAAATGACACACGATTGGTAGATTTTCCGGCAAGTATGTCAATGCTTGAATCAGGATATCCTGCCGTTTTGGTGTATCAAAGCGTGCCGCCATTGATAGTACAAAGACCTCGGAACTGGTCGCCTTGTTTGCGCCCGTTAATGCTGTCACGCCATTATGGATAACACGAGCAGGATGAGCACTAGTAATCACACCACTTTGGACACCCAAATCATAATCAAACTGCGAGACACAGATGTAAGCCGTTGTCAGGCGACTTAATGCTTTTTCAATAGTTTTCATCAATAGCTGCCGTTTCTTCCCGACACCAGGAGTAAAGCCCCAGCCATGGACCGTAAAAATGACTTTCATTGGCAATCTAATCGTGGCGAGCCTCCCAATCATACCAGCCTTCGAAGAATGCAAATGAATAATATCTGGCTGCCAATTTTTTACTAATTTCCTTAACGTGTAGATTGCTTTCAAATCACTCAGCGGTGCAATCGGATGTACCAGGCTGGCAACTCTGACAACTTGCACGTCTTGAAATTCTTTCGCGACGCTTGCACTCAGGCGTCCTTCAACGCCGTATACTAAGGAAACGGCATTGCCACGCATCACTTGCGCTTTGATCAAACTATATAGATGCGCCTGGGCCCCACCCCAAGTCGCTTGAGTAATGATGTAAACAATCTTCACTACCGCGCACCATCCCCGGAAATAATCACCCTAACCGTTCCCATCAGCATCTTGATATCAAACCAAATCGAAAAGTGCTCAATGTAATAGTTATCGTACTGACACTTGGCACCCGGTGTAATATCATAGCCACCATTGATCTGCGCATAGCCGGTAATGCCAGGAATGATTCGTAGCCGTTTCGGAAAATCAGGATAGCGTTCACTGAATTGTTCGGTTAGTTCTGGCCGTTCCGGGCGAGGTCCGACCAAACTCATATCGCCCTTCAAAACATTCCAAAATTGTGGTAACTCATCGATCCGAGTTTTGCGCATCCAGCGTCCAACCGGCGTCACCCGAGGATCATTTTTTTGTGCCCAGATCGCACCCGTCTGCGCCTCAGCGTCCTGATACATTGATCGCAGCTTAATCACGTCAAAGGTCGTCCCCATCCAACCGACTCGCGCCTGCTTGTAGAAAACGGGACCGTCAGAAGTCAACTTGATAAGTATGGCAAACACAATTACGATGGGAACGCTGAGCAGTGTGCCCAATAAGCCGACTGCTAGATCGAAACACCGCTTTAGATCCATCTTCCAGCCGGTGACCGGAACACCAATTTTGCTAATAAATTCACAGTGTTGTTCGTCAGCCACGATTGATTCATTAATCTCAACTTCGTGCATGCTCACATTCCCCTTCCCAGTACTTGGTTAATCCTCTTCTCAACGGCCACTCTGATTCATAATTTAAGCGTGCCAACTTGCCAATACTTGCAACTGAATGATCAACTTCACCACCCCGCTGCTCGGCCCGTTTGATTTCAAGTTGTTGACCAGCAATCTCTTGATACATCTGAATAATGCCATTTAAACTAGTTTCTAAGCCATTGGCAATATTGATCACTTCATGTTGCACTTGATGTTCTGTAATCAACCATAATGCCTTGATAACATCACTTACATATACAAAATCACGGGTCTGCGTTCCATCACCGAATAATGTAAATGGTCGCTGTGTTTTCAAACAATCCGTCAAAATCGACAAAACCCCCGAATACGGTGAGCTTGGATTCTGACGCGGTCCATAAACGTTGAAGAACCGCACACAAACGGTCGGCAAATCGTACAACTCACCGTATGCCAATACAAAACGTTCAGTCGCATACTTATCAATAGCATACGGTGACACGGGTGCGACGCGCGAATCCTCGCGTTTTGGTAATTCAGGTAGATTGCCATAAACCGCCGCCGAAGAAGTGAATAGAAATTGCTTAATAGGCAAGCGAATTTGGCGAATATGTTCGAGCAAGTTAAATACCGCGGTATGATTGACAGCATGCGTTTCTGCCGGCCGCTCAATCGAATCCGCCACACTTGCAATCGCTGCCAGAAAATAAATATAGTCTGGCCGTTCGTCTGCTAACAATTGTTGCATGAATTTATCGTCACAGACATCCGCGACGTATATCGTAATCTGTTCCCAATGCTTGATATTGCTGATGGCCCCCATTGACAGATCGTCTACCACCACCACCTCAAAGCCAGATTCAACTAAATGATCAACCAAGTGCGAGCCAATGAACCCCGCACCTCCCGTTACCAATGCCTTCATAACTATTTACCCCTCTCAAAAAAGCCAAAATTTTCGTCGTTGATTTGGTCGCAAGACTTCCCCTAACACTACTGGATCCCCGTTCAGTAGCAGTCTTGCATTCACTGCAAAAGATGCAGGATTGGTACTATCTAACCGTGCTAATGCCTGATAACCTGCCCGCATCATAAATCCTCGTCGTGCCATCAAATGCGCATCTGAAGCAATCACTTGGACCAGCCCGCATTCAACTAATTCCAGCGCTGTACTTTTAACCGCTCGCCCAAATTGCCCAACGAGACTCCCCGCTGTTAGCTGTGCCAAACAGCCCTGCTGCACTAAATCATAGAGCCGCTCTGGTTGTGCCATAATCTGAGCATTTCGCTCTGGATGGGCAATCACCGGAGTCGTCCCTTGCTGTAAGAGCTCAAAGATTACTTGCGCCACGTAATTAGGTACCTGCTCGTGTGGCAACTCTAGTAACAAATAGCGCCGACCAACATCAATTCCTAGCAAGTGCGGCAGAGCTGTCGCCAAATCATCTCGCAAATGGACCTCCTGACCGGCAAAAACGGTCAGTGGAATTTGTTGCCGCTTAAGTTCGGCCTGGAGCTCGGCAACGGCACGCTCGACTACCAGGCCGGTATTCTGATAACGCCGATCTAGATGATGTGGCGTTGCCAAGACGTAATGAATGCCATCAGCCACCGCTTGTCGCGCCATTTCGACTGCCTGAGCAAGCTGCTGGGGGCCGTCATCCAATCCCGGTAATAAGTGACAGTGCAGGTCAATATACTCAGTTGGTCTCAGTCCCATAATAGCCGTACCCATAACCGTGAGTTTTAATGTCCACGTCATTTAAAATAGTCCCGAGTAATTGTGCGCGAGCATTCTTCAAGGCACTCACTGCCTGGCGCACCGCAACTTTTTCGACAAAGTTTTGGCGAACGACTAGGACAGTGCCATCCACTTGACCAGCTAAAATCCGAGCGTCGGTCACGGGCAGTATCGGCGGCGCATCAACAATCACTAAATCTAACTTACGTGTTGCGACCGTTAAAAACTTGGTCATTCTATCGCTGGCTAATAACTCAGCTGGATTGGGTGGTTTAGGTCCACTCGGCATGACAAACAAATGATCAAGTACGGGATAAATGGCTTCGTTCACGTCCGTCAGTTGCCCGCTTAACCATGAACTCACTCCCCGTTGGTTACTGATCGCAAACGTCTGATGAATCGTCGGCCGCCGCAAATCAGCATCGACAAGTAAGACTTGCAGGCCTTTCTTGGCGTATTCCACGGCTAAGTTGCTGCCGACCGTTGATTTTCCCTCGCCCTGAATCGCTGACGTGATCATTAGTGTTTTCAACGGTTTACCGACCATCGCATAGTTAAGATTTGTTCGGATCGTTTTGACTTGCTCAGTTACGACTGACATCGGTGCCGTCAAAGTTGTTAACTGTATGCCGGTATGCATATTCGCTACTCTTCGCCTCAATTTCATAACCGTTCCCCCCTATGTTAAACTCGTTTGACTGCCGCTTTAACAACTGACGTCACCGGCTGTGGTTTAATCGCCGGTTGGTCGTGAGTCGCTGTGACCGGCTGCTGATGATTAATGATTCCTAGACTTGTCAGCATTAATTCATCTGCTAGGTATTCGAGTGTCTGCACCCGCCGATTGGACAAGATTCGGACACTTGCATACACCAATCCCAAAATCAGCCCCCCACGAAACCAATTAGGATATTGATGATTTTTTTAGGCGCTACCGGCTGATCCGGCGTCTCTGCGGGTGCAACGATCGTTACATTATTGACCCTAATAATATGCTGGACCTGATCTTTAAACGTTGCAGCAATTTGGTTCGCAATCATTGCACTAGCTTTCGCATTTTTATCACGAACAACGATTGAAAACACCTGCGAATTGGCCGTACTGGTCACGCTGACCGTTTGCTTAAGCGACTCAAGTGAGCGTCGAATGTCAGTTTCTGCCATTAAAGTCTGCCGTGCCGGCTTCAACACGACTGGTTTTGTAATTAATTCCTTATAAGTCGTAATCATCTGCACATCGGCTTGCTGGCCCGTCAAATCCGCGCCCGCACTACTGTGTTTGCGGTTAACTAATATTTGAACATTGGCTTGATATTCGGGCTGAATGACCCACAAAGTCACCACTGTTGCAATCGTCCCGCCCAAAATCATTAAACTCAATAATACCTTCCAATACTGACGAATGAGTTTAACAATAAAATCAAAGGTTATTACTTGCTCCATTCCACACGCTCCAATATTTCTTGACTGACTTTTATTAAACGATTGACATTATTGTAGAAAACCAGTTGCAAACGACGCAATAGTTTTCACGAATTTTCATGAAACTCATATAAATACAAGCGAATATTCGACAATCTCTAAATTTAAATTGACATTATAGACAATAATGTTATATTTATTGATAGTTACTAATCAAAATAATATAAATCGTATAATTATTTGACTTTATTTTAGCTCGTATTTACCCACAATTATTTCGATTAAATCATCGGTTACTCCAGCAACCAATGTGCTTTTCAACTAATCACAAAATCGACATTTTTACAAATCAATGATGCTTTCAAGCATCAAAAAAGACCACCTAGTTCGTGAAAACTAGATGGTCTTCTTAACATTAATTACATTAGTTAGCCAGATGACAACTATGTGGCGCCCTTTTGATAATGCTTCGGTGTTACACCACCACCGGCTAATGAAAATTTGACAGTTTGTGCAACGTTTTTAGCAATTCCCAGGGACTGAATCTCTTCCAGTGAGGCACCAGCAATTTTACTCATCGATCCAAATTTACGTAATAATTTATTACGCGTCTTCGGCCCAACACCAGGAATCTCATCCAATCGCGAACTCAATGAATGTTTGGTATGCACTTGTCGGTGGAACGTAATCGCAAAGCGGTGCACTTCATCTTGAATCCGTTGTAACAAATAGAATCCTTGACTCTTCGGATCTAGATGTAGATGCTGATCCCCGGCCGAAGCGAGTAAATCCGCCGTCTTATGGTGGTCATTTTTGACCATCGCCGCGACTGGCGTTGCAATCCCTAATTCGTTCTCTAAGACGTCCTTAGCAGCTTCCAGCTGGATCTCGCCACCATCCATCAAAATTAGGTCAGGCAATGCTGCATGCTCCTTCAGTAGCCGTGTATAGCGCCGCCGAATCACTTCACGGGTCGATGCAGCTTCATCAGCATGATCGACCGTCCGCAACTTATATTTCCGATACAATTTTTTATTCGGTTGCCCGTCCGTGAAGACGACCATGGCAGAAACCAAGTCGGCCCCTTGAATATGAGAGTGGTCAAAAGCCTCAATTTTATGACCAGCGGGAATACCTAAAGCATCCGTGATTTCTTGCATCGCCCCCGTCGTCTTGCGCTCATCCAATTCCAACAACCGGAACTTCTCTTCTAAGACGATCCGAGCATTTTTTTGTGCCATGTCTAGCAAATCCTTTTTCTGGCCGCGTTGAGGCGTCCTTACCGGAATTCCGAGAATGTCACTCAGGACCTGCTTATCAAGACCGTTGGGGACTAAAACTTCGCGTGGTAAAACGTTATTTTTACGATTATAAAATTGCAAGATAAAGCTCGTCATTTCTTCAGGTGCAGTTGACACTACTGGAAACAAGCGTTTCTCGCGCTTCATCAACCGCGCTTGCCGAATAAAGAAGACCTGAATCGAAAGCCAGCCTTTATCAAGATAGAAATTAAACAGGTCGCGGGGCGTATTATCGTTTGAAATAATTTTCTGCTTTTCAACCGTCATTTCAATATAATTCAGTTGATCACGTAATTCAGCGGCTCGTTCAAATTCTAGGTCAGCGGCCGCTTGATCCATTCGTTTAGTTAACTGCTTCTTGACCGTTTCAACGTGACCATTCAAAAAGGATTTAATCCGCTTGATCTGAGCGTCATATTCTGCCACCGGCACCGTTTTAAAGCAAGCTCCCAAGCATTGGCCCATATGATAATAGAGGCACGGCCGCTTCTGGAAACCATGGCAACGCCGCAACGGATAGACCTTCTGGATAAAATTGACCGTTTCCTGGGCCGCGTAAACGTTGGGATATGGCCCAAAGTAGTAGCCACCGTCTTTACGAACATCACTGACGATCAGAATCTGGGGGTCTCGTTCATTGGTAATCTTAATGTACGGATAACCGGTTCCCTTTTTTAATTTAATATTAAAATACGGTTGATGTTTTTGAATTAACGTAATTTCTAGCAGGAAGGCTTCCTTATCTGTTGAGGTCACAATAAACTCAAAATCCGCAATTTCTGATACTAACCGCGCGGTCTTACCAGTATGGCTGCTTTTGAAATATGAACGCACTCGATTTTTCAAGTTCTTGGCCTTACCCACATAAATGATCTGACTGTTTAAGTTCTTCATCAGATAACATCCTGGTAAGTCTGGTAACAAGGATAACTTATGTTCAATATGCGCGGATGCCATAACACACCTTCCCTTCATTTAGATTAGCATTATTAGTATACCGCCTGCTAGCATGGGGCTCAACCAAACAGCCCGGAAATATGATTTTTATTATGACCGACTATTCATCACTGTCGCTACTGATCACAGTGTAGCAAAAAACCGGTAATCAGCAACTGAGCTGATTACCGGTTATGTGTTGTTTACATCAAAATTTTAGAAAGAAAATCTTGGGCCCGCTCTGTTTGCGGGTTCGCAAAGAATTCCTCAGGCGTATTATTCTCCTGAATATAGCCATCAGCCATGAACCAGATTCGATCCGCTACTGACTTAGCAAAACCCATTTCGTGAGTGACCACAACCATGGTCATCCCATCCTTAGCAAGTTCTTGCATCACGTTTAACACTTCCCCAACCATTTCCGGGTCCAAGGCAGACGTTGGTTCGTCAAACAGCATCACTTCAGGGTTCATCGCCAACGCACGAGCAATCGCCACCCGTTGAGCCTGACCACCTGAAAGACTACTTGGAAAGGCATCCGCATGATCGTCCAACCCAACGCGTTGCAATAATTCGTGCGCTTGCTTAGTCGCCGCGGCATCATCGACATGCTTGACCTTCATCGGCGCCAATTTAATGTTTTCCAATACAGTCATGTTGGGAAATAGATTAAACCCTTGGAAAACCATTCCCATTTTTTCACGTAGCGCGTTAACACTCTTCGTATCCAAAGTTGTGAGATCTTGACCTTCGAAAGCGACTTGACCACTTGTGGGCGTCTCGAGTAAGTTTAAACAACGTAAGAAGGTACTCTTCCCACCACCAGAAGGACCAATCACCACGATCACCTGACCGGGTTCAACTTTTTCTGTAATATCCTTTAAAACGTCATTTTCACCGAAGCTCTTCGCAAGGTCTTTAACTTCAATTACTGGTTTAGTCATGTTGCATTCTCCTTTCGAAGTAGTTCAAGATCCGTGAAGCGGTAAAGGTTAAGATGAAGTATAGCACCATAATAACAACGATCGGTGCAACCCCCCGGTACGTATCTGAACGAACAATGTTACTTTGATAAATTAATTCAGTGACCCCAATAATCGAAACGATGGAACTATCCTTGATCAGCGTAATAAATTCGTTCCCAAGTGATGGCCAAATATTTTTCAATGCTTGTGGCAAGACCACGTAACGCATCGTTTCACCGTTGGACATTCCTAAACTCCGAGCAGCTTCCGTCTGCCCAACATCGACGGAATTAATCCCGCCACGAATATATTCAGCAACGTACGCACCAGAGTTTAAGGAAATCGCAATAATCCCAGAAGTCAGTGCTGGTAAATTGACGAATAACCCAAGTCCGAAGTACACAAACATCACTTGGACCATCATTGGCGTCCCACGAATAAATTCAACATACGCAGTTGCTAACCACCGAATGGCAGTCTTAAGTGGATTTCCTTTAGCCATCCGTGCTAATGCCAATAAAATACCGATGATAAAACCGAAGAAAACGGAGCAAACCGTAATGATTAACGTATATTCGATCCCGGTTGCAAAAGCCTTCCAGTAATGTCCCATTGACGTATTAACGGTATTGGTCTTCAAATACTTGCCGGCTGCCGGTAAGTATTGCTTTTTAACGAGGTTCTGTTTCTTAATCCGATCAACGGTCTTATTGACTTTGTTAACAAGACTAGTTGAACCTTTCCGAAATGCGATCGCCGAACTCGTTGCACTAGAGCTCATGTTGAAGTCACTAGGAATAGCAACCAAACTCTTATTGTTTGCAACATAGGCTTCTGCAGAAGGCTTTTCCATAGCAACCCCATCAACTTTGTGACTCTGAAGTGCCAAAATCAGATCAGATTGTGAAGTCATCCCTTTAGCCTTGGCAGTCGTTTGGTTTTTGACGGCATTATATTGAGTCGTTCCAGTTTGGGCACCCAACGTGCCATTCTTGAATGAATTCTTATTCTTGTACTTGCCCTTATCAGTCTTATTGATGACAATATCGTAGCCACCTTGATAATAAACGTGGGTAAAATCAACATTTTTCCGCCGTGAAGGGGTTGGGTTCATCCCAGAGATAATCATATCAACCTTGCCAGTTTGGAGTGCCACTAGCAATGAGTCAAATGACATGGATTTGATCTTCAGCTTCACGCCCAGATCCTTAGCAACTTGTTTCCCAATCTGAACATCCATCCCAACGATCTTACTCTTACCGTTGACCGTTGCTTGAAACTCATACGGTGGATAATCAGGCGACGTCCCCATTACTAAGACGCCCTTTTTCTGAATTTGTTCTAATGAATTATCGGCCGCTTGCGCATGTTGCGTCTGTCCGAGTGGGACGACGGTCATGATCAGGGCCACAATAATGGCTAAAAACCACCCAAATCTTTTTTTCATAGGTATTCTCCTCGTTTTGTAATTTACAAGAATAAAGTATAACCGCATATGATTATTTATGCAAGTATTTTTGAAAATTTCTTTATTTTATGCATAAATAAGTCGTTTATACACGTTTTAGCCCATTGATTATGCATAAACGACGAATAACTGACAAATTGTCGGAAATTTGCTATGATAGGCGTTAATCGAAAGGAATGATTTTATGAGTTTAAAAGTACAGCGTCAAGATAACCTTGATAAGCTATTCGACAAGTTTGCCATTGGTCCTGACGATAAGGATAAACTCACCACTAAAGCGGTTCAGGATACTATTGACGAACATGCTAAACGCAAAGAAAATAAGGCAGCTGATAAAAAGGACGCCCATAAATAGCAGTCAAAAAAAAAACGCGATGGCAGTTAGCCATCGCGTTTTTATTTGAATAACTATTTAGCAAATTTTAGTCCCGATTGTTTGCATCTTTTCGCGCCGCTCTGCTTCCGTTTCTGGTGAAACATCGCGCCAATCAACAACAGCCAAAGCACCGTCGAGCATCCCGCTATCATCCTTGAGCGCTAAAGCATTATGCCAGCGAGAAATGTTGAGGCCGTTCCCCAAGTAGGCTTCATCAGCCGGTGCAACGTGCATCACATAACCAGCATTATTTTCTAATGGCGTGGTATAGTCGGGATCAGCGGCTTTAAGAATAACTAACTGAAACTTATTACCAATGGCACAGCTACCGCCTAAACTCGAATATTTGTTAGAACCATCGTCAGTTGTTAAAATTACTTGACTCCCTGCCGGAATCTTATCTGCAAGGTAGGCTTGAGCATCGTCTTTGATATTAATCTTCATAGTTAAGCATCCTTTCCGTTTCAAAAACATTTAAGTTGTGCACAACTCTTTTACAGTCTTTAATTTACGCTATTTCAGCTGCAAATGCAATTAATTTACCTAGAAAAGTGAAAATAAACAGCCGAACTCAATAATGACACAATTTTTGCAAATGATATGTGGTCGTTCGTCGCAATAAAAAAGAGTTGGGCTGCCAGCCTTACCTGCTGACAGCCCAACTCTTCAGGTTAGACCACTCTTCACCGACTATTTAACTGGTTTACCATTCGGGTACTTATCGTTGAGTTTAACAATATTTTGTTGCGCAACTTCTTCGAACGGAATATCCGCCCATTCAGCAACTTGTGATAAGTACCATAACACATCGCCCATCTGTTTCGTCAGCTGATCTTTATTCAAACGTTCACCATGAAACGTATACTTTTTGACTAAGTCAACGACTTGACCAGTCTCTGAAGCTAATCCCAGCGATAAGTTCGTCAGCACCTGCTCATTACCATATAATGTCCGATTTGCTAACGACTGATACTCATTAAATTCCAAGTTAGTTGCCTCCCACAGTGTGCGCTTCGATCCATTGCCAAACAGCATCCTTGCCTTCTTTGGTCTTAGCTGAAAAGGCGATAAAATCGTCTTCAGCTTGGAAGTTAAGCGTCTTTTTAATTAAACTTTCCTGTTTGTTCCACTTACCACGCGGAATTTTATCACTTTTAGTTGCCACGACCAGTAATGGCATCTCATAGTAACGCATCCACTCGTACATTGCGACATCGTCTTTAGTTGGCGCATGACGTGCATCGACTAGAATAACGACACCTCGCAGTGTCTCTCGGCTTGTTAGATACGTCTCAATCATTTGTCCCCACTTCTCACGTTCCTTCTTAGATACCTTAGCATAACCGTATCCCGGAACATCGACGAAGTATAATTGATCTTCAACTTTATAAAAGTTCAGTGTTTGGGTCTTCCCAGGTTGACTAGACGTCCGCGCATAGCTATTGCGGTTAATCAACACATTAATCAGGGATGATTTTCCGACGTTAGAGCGCCCCGCTAACCCAATTTCTGGAAACCCAGTAGTCGGGTACTGGCTCGGCGCTACCGCGCTCATGACAAGTTCAACGTTATGCACTTCCATCGAATTAACTCCTTCTGCAATCGTATTGCATTCATTTTACCATAATTTTTGCAGCGGGTTGTCATCCGCGCTCAAATTCGCTTTAAACAGCACTCAGGACCGCGAATGAAAACTCATCGCGGTCCTGAGTAATGTCTATTGATCTTCTGAACGAAACGTTAGGAAGCTTTTTGATCAGCTAAAACCAGTTCTGGTTCAGCGTGATCAGCAACCGTCTCGCGAGTAATAATCACCTTTTTAACATCTTCACGACTTGGAATATCATACATAATGTCCCGCATCGTGTCTTCAATAATCGAGCGTAGACCCCGAGCACCAGTATTACGTGCTAAGGCTTCTTGCGCGATGGCACGTAAAGCGTCATCGTTAAAGTCTAATTCTGCACCGTCTAGAGCAATTAGGCGTTGATATTGCTTGACAAGCGCATTCTTTGGTTCCGTTAAGATCCGGACCAAATCATCTTCCGTTAAACGTTCTAGCGCAGTCAAGATTGGAAGGCGCCCAATAAATTCAGGAATTAAACCGAATTGTAAGAGGTCTTCTGGCACAACTTGTTGCATGAGACTCTTGGAATCGTCTAGAACGGCATTCTTACCATCGGTGTCCGTACCGAAACCAATCGTTTTATCGCCTAGGCGACGTTTGACGATGTCTTCGATTCCATCAAAGGCCCCACCAACGATGAATAAAATGTTGGTCGTGTCAATTTGAATAAACTCTTGTTGGGGATGCTTACGCCCACCCTGCGGTGGCACATTGGCAATCGTACCTTCCAAAATCTTCAAGAGGGCTTGTTGAACCCCTTCACCGGAAACATCCCGTGTAATTGAGACATTTTCACTCTTCTTGGCGATCTTATCGATTTCATCAATATAAATGATCCCTTTTTCGGCACGTTCAACGTCGTAATCCGCATTTTGCAGTAATTTCAGCAAAATATTTTCAACGTCTTCACCAACATAGCCGGCTTCGGTTAACGTCGTGGCATCCGCAATAGCAAATGGCACATCCAAAATTCGCGCTAAACTCTGAGCTAAGAAAGTCTTACCAGAACCAGTTGGTCCCACTAAGCTAATATTACTCTTTTGTAATTCAGGACCATCTTCGGTCTCTTCATCATTATCAGCCATGGCCTTAACCCTCTTGTAGTGGTTATAAACCGCAACTGATAGGGTCCGCTTAGCTTCATTTTGGCCGATCACGTATTGGTCTAACTCGTCTACAATTTCCTTTGGCGTTGGGATATCTGTTAATTCATGGGTTTGTTCTTCGCTAAACTCTTCATCGATAATTTCTTTACATAAATCGATACATTCATTACAGATATAAACGCCGGGGCCAGCCACGATCTTTTTAACTTGATCTTGTGATTTACCACAAAATGAGCAGTTCACAGGGCCGTTTGTCTCGGTATTTTCAAACATTCATTCTCACCTCATCGATGTATTTACATAGATTAATCATAACAGAAAAACTGAGCTAAAACCAGCTTAGGCACTGTCTTCTACGTCCACTACTATAACATGGACGAACCTAAACCCGAAATTATCTGTTCAATCATCCGGCTAACCACTTTGAAAACCGAATGATTCTCGCAGTAAATCACAGGCGTCAGCCAAATAGCTATTAAATTAATCTTACGATTAGCTGACGCTATGTAAAAGGGTCTCGGAAGAATTATTCTTCCAAGACCCTCGACTTGTATCTAATTGAATTAATTAGTTCTTGTCGCTGTCGTCTTTTTTGTCTTCTGCTTTGGCATTTTGCTTAGCAGAATCCGCAATCAAGTCAACGGCTTGGCGAATCGCAATGTCATGTGACAACATGTCATCCGTTAAAGCACCACGAACAGCACTTTCTTCCATGTTGTATTGACTAGCTAAATCCTTAACTTCGGCCGCAATTTCATCCTGAGATGGCTTGATGTTTTCAGCTTCAACAACCGCTTCTAAGACCAAGTTAGTCTTAACCCGGCGTTCAGCATCAGCAGCAAATTGCTTGTGCAAGTCGTCTTCAGTAGTACCAGTCAACTTGTAGTAAGTCTTTGGATCGATACCTTGTTGTTGCATATTAGCCAAGTATTGATCCATTTGACGATGAATATCGTCTTCTTTCATGGCATCAGGAATTGCTTGAATTTCAGCATTGTCAACCGCTTGGTTTAAAGCTTCGTCTTCAATTGCATCATGCGCAGCGGATTCCTTTTGTTCCTTAAGTTCGTCCTTGATCTTAGCTTTTAATTCTTCAAGTGTGTCAACATCTTCGTCAACATCCTTGGCAAATTCGTCATCTAATTCAGGGAGTTCCTTAGTCTTGACTTCATGAACTGTCACTTTGAAAGTGGCTTCTTTGTCTTGTAAGTCTTCAGCTTGGTAATCCTTAGGGAACGTTACCTTAACTTCAGTTTCGTCGCCAGCCTTGACACCAACTAATTGGTCTTCAAAACCAGGGATGAATGAGTTAGAACCTAATTCAAGTGAGTAGTTTTCTGATTCGCCACCTTCAAATGGTTCGCCATCAACGAATCCTTTGAAATCAATAACCACCGTATCGCCCTTAGCGGCTGGTTGGTCTTCCTTCAGAACTAATTCAGCTTGTTTTTCACGCCGTGATTCTAATTCGGCATCAACATCCTTAGCATAAACGCGAGTATTTTGACGCGTTACACTAAGTTCCTTGTATTGACCAAGCTTAACTTCTGGTTTAACCGTTACAACGGCCTTTAATACCCAAGGCTTACCTTTTTCCATGCTATCAACATCGATTTGAGGTTGATCAACTGGTTCGATTTCAGTTTCCTTGATTGCTTCTTCATATGCCTCTGGGAGCACGATGTTTAAAGCATCTTGATAAAGTGCTTCTTCACCATACATTTGATTGAAGATTTGACGTGGAACCTTACCCTTACGGAAACCAGGAACATTTAAGTTCTTTTTAGTCCGTTGGAAGGCCTTGTCGATACCTTCACTAATTTTATCAGCACCAATTTCGAATGTTAATTCGCCTTGGTTGCCTTCTTTCTTTTCCCACTTTGCAGCCATTGTATTCCCTCCGAAACATTATAATTTCTACAATTCTAGTCAATTGCATACTTGTTAAGTTTAACCTATCGACACCGTAAAGTAAACCAAATTGGCTAAAAAAGCGCGTAAGCTCGCGATTTATTGTTCGTTTTTCTTAAAAAAAGCGACTTGGAAGAAGACTTCCAAGTCGCTTAGATCAATCAATGAAAATCAGTTAGAGATTAGTCATCAATTTCTGAAACAACACCGGCACCGACAGTATGACCACCTTCACGAACCGTGAACTTGGTACCCTTTTCGATGGCAGCTGGTTGAATCAATTCAACAGTGAACGTTACGTTGTCACCAGGCATAACCATTTCAACGCCGTCTGGCAATTCAATAACACCAGTGATATCAGTGGTGTGGAAGTAGAATTGTGGACGATAGTTTGAGAAGAATGGCGTATGACGGCCACCTTCTTCTTTGCTCAAGATATAAACTTCACCCTTGAACTTCTTGTGAGTTTGGATCGAACCTGGCTTAGCCAAAACTTGGCCACGAACAACTTGTTCACGGTTAACACCACGTAATAACGCACCAACGTTATCCCCGGCTTCACCTAAGTCAAGTGTCTTACGGAACATTTCAAGACCCGTAACAGTTGACTTAAGAACATCTTCGTGTAAACCAACGATTTCAACTTCGTCGCCGACCTTAACAGTCCCACGATCGATACGACCAGAAGCAACAGTCCCACGACCAGTGATTGAGAAGACGTCTTCAACAGGCATCAAGAAAGGCTTTTCAGTATCACGAACTGGAGTTGGGATGTATTCATCAACAACATCCATTAAGTGCATGATAACCTTTTCTTGTTCTGGGTCGCCTTCAAGTGCTTTAAGCGCTGAACCACGGATAACAGGAATATCGTCACCAGGGAAATCGTATTCTGAAAGTAATTCACGTACTTCCATTTCAACCAAGTCAACTAATTCGTCATCGTCAACAAGATCAGTCTTGTTTAAGAAGACAACGATATAGTCAACACCAACTTGGCGAGCCAAGAGGATGTGTTCACGCGTTTGTGGCATAGGACCATCAGTTGCGGCAACAACTAAGATCGCACCGTCCATTTGAGCGGCACCAGTAATCATGTTCTTAACGTAGTCAGCATGTCCTGGGGCATCGATATGAGCGTAGTGACGCTTTTCAGTTTCGTATTCAACGTGGGCAGTGTTGATAGTAATACCACGTTCACGTTCTTCCGGAGCAGCATCGATAGAAGCAAAGTCTTGTTCTTTAGCCAAGCCCTTAGATGCTAATACCTTAGTGATTGCAGCGGTCAAAGTAGTCTTCCCATGGTCAACGTGGCCAATAGTACCAATGTTTACATGGGGTTTTGTTCTTTCATAATGTTCTTTTGCCATTAATGAAACCTCCTGTGATTTTCGCAAGAATAACGTCGAGGCCAAAATGGTCTCAACAATTCTTTAGCTAGTATTATACTACATCCTAGTGAAAAGGCCAAATCGCGCACCCATCACTGAGAATCCTTAAATATTATATATAGCCTAATCTGATTTGTAAACAGATATTATTCAAAAAATTGAATTTTTGTTAGTAAATTCTTATTACGCACGCTTATGATTGTAAATCAAGGCTAAATTGCTGAATTTTTTGCTGAATTTTCATCATTTTTTCAGTTTGGTCATCAGACGGCGTTATCGTCTGCCCAGTTTGCAAACTAATCAAAAGATCGATCCAAGCCGTGGAATCTGTAATAACCTGTGCAGCGCATGGATATAAATACATTAATTGCAATTGTAAAAGGTCTCGTAAGCTTTCATATAAAAAGACATCTTGATTACCAAGTCGCACTTTCAAAGCATGGTAAACGGCCTTGCTCGTCTCGTCCTGACCGAGTGCGACTAACTTTGCTGGACACAGTGTCAACATCTTCTCATCCAGTAGCCACTGCATCTTGACCGTCTCTGATACTTGCAATTGGTACAGTGTATATAACACTTCTACTCGTGTTAAGGGATGCAAAAACGGATCTACTAATAGAAACTTGGCTGCCGTCAGATAGTGCTCATATGGCAGGTGACGGGCTGCTCGCAAACCTGCCACCTGTTTCTGGACGGGCTGGTCAGATAAATGATAAAAATGACGCATTGTTGTGGTCAATGTCGATCCTAGCGTTCGCTCAGCCGTACTCTCCGCCGCTTTTAAAATTGTGCTTGCAGCCGTAGTCCACGCACTCGTTGGGCGTGCCTTGATCATAATGTGGGCAGAAATGAAGTCATGATTAGCAACCAATGCATTCAGATACAGATCTGCGGCCGCATCGGTTGCTAAATACTGCGCTTCAAACTCACTGGCATAATTAGCTGCTGCCACATATTGTTGATCAGCAACCAACGCTTGGACCAATTCGTAATTAACTGGTGCCGTTTGCTGTGCCTGATACACTTGCTCCCACAAACTAGCCGCCTTGGACCAATCCTGAGCTCGACTGGCTTGTTCGGCGGCCAATTGTGTTTCAGCTATTGTCATTGAACCTTCCTCCTCTTCATTGTAACCAAAAAAGTCGGAAGTAGCTTCCGACTTTTTTAATACTAAGCTTTAGATTCAGTCTCGACTGGTTTGGCTGGTTTAGCCTTCTTTGTACGCCGATGATGCTGATTAACTTCCATAATAACCGGTAAAATAACTGGGTGCCGCTTGGTCTGGTCCCATAAATAATGGTTCAACTTCTCACGGACAGCCTGTTTTAAATGGCCCCAATCAAACTCTTTATTATCGAGATTTTCTTGCACCGTCGTTTTGACTAACTCAGCGCTCTCTTGCATCAAGTCTTTACTAGTCTTGACGTAGACGAAGCCCCGTGAAGTAATCTTAGGAGTCGCAATAATCTTCTTCTTTTTGCGATCAATCGTGACCACTGCCACGAAAATACCGTCTTCAGACAAAATCTTGCGGTCACGTAACACAATGTTTCCAATGTCACCGACCCCGATGCCATCGATCATCGTATCGCCGACTTCGATTGAACCGGCCAAGTGCATGGTATCACCGTCATAACGTAACTGGTCACCCTTGGCTGCGATCAGGACATGGTCGTCCGGAATTCCAACTTCACGTGCAAAGTCCGCATGAGCATCCAACAGACGATACTCCCCTTGAATCGGAATGAAATATTGGGGCTTCATCATGTTGATCATCATTTGCAAGTCACGTTTAGCGGCATGGCCGGAGGAATTCATTTCATCAGCAATCGCCTTAACGTCCGCATCAGCACGATAAATCATATCACGGGTCTTGGCAACCACGGTTTCCATCGAATGTGACGGTGTGGTAGTAATAAATACCAGATCACCCTTTTCGATATTGACCTTGCTCTCCTGCTTATTAGCCATCCGTTGTAAGGCCTTAATAGGTTCGCCCATTCGGCCCGTTTGTAAAATCACGATTTGTTCAGGTTTAAGTTTATCAATGGCTTTAAGTGGCACGACAACGTCTTCAGGCATGTGTAACTTTCCTAAATCGATTGCGGTCTTCACGATACTCTCAACGTCACCAGGCATTAAAGCGACTTTCCGATTAGACTTTGCAGCGGCATCTAAAACTTGCTGAATACGCAAGATATTGGATGCAACTGAAGCGACAATGATCCGTCCTGGATGATATTTAAACGTTTCTAAAACATAGGCCGCAATTTCACGTTCACTGACCGGCTGTTCATAATTTTCTGCATTAGCTGAATCACTAAGTAACGCCAAGACGCCTTTTGATCCAATCTCCGCCAACCGCGCAAAATCAGTCTGATAGTCGCCTGCGGCCGTCGGATCAAACTTAAAGTCACCGGTATAAACGACCTCACCGGCACTGGTTTGCAACACGATTCCCATTGAATCTGGAATCGAATGGGTCGTGCGGAAAAACGAAACCGTGACCGTGCCAAAATCAATTTCTGTCTTCTCATTAATGATGTGGAAGTCATTAAAGTTTTTAGCTTTAGGGTCCTTTTGCAATTGAATTTTTGCCAACTCAATGGTTAGCTCTGAACCAAACACGGGAACGTTGAACTCATTCAAAAAGTACGGTAACGCACCAATGGCATCAGCGTGGCCGTGGGTCAAAAAGACACCGACGATTCGATCAGCATTTTCTCGCAAATAACTGAAGTCCGGAATCACGATATCAATTCCTAATAACTCATTTTCTGGGTACTTTAACCCACAATCTAAAATATAAATATCACCATCGACTTCGACAGCATACATGTTTTTGCCGTTCTCACGGACCCCACCAAATGGGGTAATTTGAATTTCACTACTCAATTATTTCACCTTGATTCTTCTAAATGTTTAATGTTTTAAAAAGCTGAGCCGTTTGTTCAGTACTCAATGGTAAGATTGGTAACCGTGGTTCACCCACCGGCTGACCCAAATGATTTAAGGCTGCTTTAACTGGCGATGGCGATGGTGCACTAAACAAGGCACTCATCTTGGGTGTTAAGTCCCGTTGATACTTAGCGGCCGTGGCAATCTCACCCTGGTCGATGGCACTAAACATCGCCGTCATTTCGTCACCATAGATATGACTTGCCACTGAGATAACCCCAGCACCACCAATTTCCTTGGCAGCCAAACTCTGAGAATCTTCACCAGTATAAACAAGAAAATCAGCCGGTGCATTTTCGACAATCGCACCAAACTCTTCCATCGTCGCACACTGCTTAATCCCAATAATATTGGGATTTTGTGCTAATGTTAAGATCGTGGCCACGGTCATCTTCACAATAACCCGGCCCGGAATATTATAAATAATAACTGGTAAGCCACCTTGATCAGCAACCGCTGTAAAGTGGGCAATCATACCAGCTTGATCAGGCTTGTTGTAGTAGGGAACCACCACTAAAGCTGCATCAATCCCCTTAATCTGACTAACCTTCTTAGTAAATGCGATGGTAGCAGCGGTACTGTTTGAGCCGGTCCCGGCCACGATTGGTACCCGACCATCGACAATCTCAGCTGCTTTCTTTAGTAAGGTTAATTTTTCATCTTCGGTTAGCGTTGGTGCTTCACCAGTTGTCCCACCCACCAGAATACCTTGGGTGCCGTGTGCCAATAAATGTTCAATCAAACTTGCTAACCGCTTTTCGTCCAATTGTTGGTGATCATCGAAAGGGGTCACCATTGCGGTCATCAAATCAACGTTTGCAAAGTTCATGATCTAAAAACTCCTCTATTAAAATTTACAAGTACCAGCGTACCTGTTCCGATTAAGTAACTCTCCCCAGTTTACCACATTTTAAAGTAAAGCAATAGTTAGACCATTCAATGCAATCTAATGTGGTCGTTGCTGACTAAAATACGCGACCCACAGCATCAATGCCATCAGCTGTAATCCAGCCGTAACAATAAAGATTGACTGATACCCCCACCAATTGGCAACAATCACGGCTAACCCGGGGCCGACCACGTTACCACAAGCTTGCGCGGACTGATTTAAACTAAACACACGCCCAAACGCTGCGTGTGGGACATGCTCGACTGTCATCACTTGAAGCGCGGGCAATAGTGCCGCATCCGCAATTCCCAGTATTAGCCGTAGCCCGACCAGCCACGCGACCTGATGTACCAAACTAGTCAACAATAAGTCAACAATCGCTAAAATCAAAAAAGTAACTAAGCAACGGCCAGCGCCCAGCCGATCCAGAATGCGCCCAACACGACCAGCCATTAGAATCGTGGCAAGTCCCGGCGCAGCCGCCACAATCCCCGTCATCAAGATAATCGTCTGCGCCGTTGCTTGGGGCACTAACTGTCCGACCAGCAAGCTTAACAGTGGTGTTATCGCATTGGTCGTCGCCTGAACAACTAGTAACGATGTCAGCAAGGCACAAATAAAGCGACCACCCAATTGATGTAAGATTGGTCGCAATGGTGGTAACGTGGCGCGACTAACTGCCGTCACCTTCTCTTGAACACCCCACCAGGTCATGACAAAGACAAGCGCCATCAAACTACTGGTAGCCACGAACGCCCCCCGATAGCCAACGGTATTAGCCAGCAAGCTTCCCAAAAGTGGCCCCATCAATGTGCCACTGATGCTACCAGTGACCAGTTTACTTAACCACTGGCCACGTTGTTCCGCAGGTACGGTAATCGAAATCAGTGCGTTAGCATTATTGATGTAACCTGAAAACGCTCCCTGTGCGGCTCGTAAAATCAAGAGGACGATCACGTTAGGTGCTAGTCCCACACCGAGAATCGTTAAGGTCATCATGCCAGATGCGCGTAGACACATCAGCTTACGCCCCTTTTGATCCGCCAATCGGCCCCACAATGGTGCGACTAAAGCTTTGCAGGCGTATGTCACGGCAAACGCCGCTGCCCCTAGAAAATTCAACTGGGTCGTTGAATAATCGCCTAATGTCTGAATATACAGCACAATAAACGGTAACGTCATTGCGTTACCTAAATCAGTGATTAAACTGCCAAACCATAAGACCCGAAAGTTACGAGTCAACGTTGCCATTGCTTCCATGAAATCCCCTCATTCACTTTTGAATAAACATAAGTATAGCGAACGGTTGTTTGGGTTTAATAAAGTTTATGTATCGTTTCTGTAATTTTTTACGGCGAATTTACAATTGAAATGCAACACAAAGTAAAAAAATAAACCCATACCGGG
>NZ_JAKZEQ010000002.1:0-146852 GCF_022549155.1 Lactiplantibacillus sp. ME-2 | reverse complement strand
CTTGCCAATCAGTTAGCAGCTTAATTTAGTTGTCCAAACTTGTGGGTTCACTTCATTATAAATAATTGTCCCGGCAACTTTTTTCTGCACTAATACTCACCCGCTTTCAATCGATTTAGTGAATCCGAAGTCCAACTCGCTAAATGATTGGCAATTGGTTCAAAGCCAGCATGAACATGCCGATTCGTCCAAAAATGCTTATGCCGAAAAGTCTTGTAGATTTCCAAATCATTGACCGTCGGATGCGGTTGATGCTCGATACAACGTAATGACAAGCTGATTTTTCCAGTATATTCGTCAATATCTAAAATAATAACATCTACGGCTTGACCAACCTTTAGATACTCAGTAATACTTTTAACGTATCCTTCATGACACTCTGAAATGTGAATCAATCCCTGATGCTCACCATCTAAGGTGACAAAAGCACCATATGGTTGAATACCAGTGACTCGTCCGTGTACCCGCATACCAATTCGATAATTGCTCACGATCATACCATCCTTTCTCATTCATTCTATTATTGTCGATAATTCTAATCCCCAATATTATAACCTGAATACAGCGGATTGCAAAATCGTAATTGCAAAAAAAGAAACCCGCAGCTGCAGATTTCTTTCAAACTAACTAATCTTCAATTGTAATTGTTTCGATCACAACATCCTTCACTGGTTTATCCTGCATACCAGTCTCAGTGGCCGCAATCTTATCAACGATATCCATCCCATCACTAACTGCACCAAAAACAGTGTGCCGGAAATCTAGCCAGGGTGTGCCACCATTGCCATACGCAGTCACGATTTCTTCCGGATAACCAGCTTGCTTCATCTGATCACTCATCCCAGCATCTAATTGTGGCTTTTGAACGATAAAGAATTGGCTACCGTTCGTATTAGGACCAGCGTTGGCCATTGATAATGCCCCTCGCAAGTTGAAAACCTCTTTTGAGAATTCATCTTCAAATGGTTTACCCCACAAACTTTCGCCACCCATCCCGGTACCGGTTGGATCGCCACCCTGAATCATAAAATCAGGAATGACCCGGTGGAAGATAATGCCATCGTAGTAACCCTTCTGAGCTAAACCAACAAAGTTTTCAACACTCTTGGGGGCCTGCTTTGGAAATAGTTGAACCTTAATATCACCAAAGTTAGTTTTGATTGTTGCTTTTGGTCCATCGACCTGACTTAAATCTAATTGCGGAAATGCCACAAAATCACCCGTTTTCTATTAAGATTATCTTGATAATACAAGAGAACTCGATTAAATGCTAGCCATTTGTAAGGATTTCTTGCGATTAGCGACTAAGCATAGTATTTCGACTGATTTTCTGGTAACCTAGATAGGATTAATTTCACATTACTTGGAGGTAACCATGAGTTTTTTAATCGATTTTGTGTTGCACATTGACCAACACTTAGTCACCATCGTGAATAGTTTTGGAATCTGGACCTACCTAATTCTCTTTGCCATCATCTTCATTGAGACTGGCGCGGTCATTTTACCATTTCTTCCCGGTGACTCCCTTTTATTTGCAGCTTGCGCACTCGCCGCTAATCCAACCTATGGCTTACATATCTGGACTTTTGTCATTCTCTTCTTGGTGGCAGCTTTGGCGGGCGACTCACTTAACTTCTATATTGGTCATTCCCTAGGAGAACGCCTAACTGAAACATCCTGGTTTGGTAGACTGATCAATCAAAAACAGCTGGCAAAGTCCGAAAAATTCTTCGAAAAACATGGTGGCATCACCGTGACCATCGCACGCTTCATGCCAATCATCCGAACCTTTGTCCCATTTGTAGCTGCCAGTTCGCGAATGAAGTATCAACAATTCATTCGCTACAACGTTATCGGCTGTGTCCTGTGGGTCATTCTCTGTTGTGGTGGTGGCTACTACTTCGGTAATATCCCGTTCGTTAAGGAACACTTTTCGATGGTTGTCATTGGAATCATCCTGGTTTCACTGATTCCAGCTGTCTTCTCTGCTATCCGCGCACGCTTTAGCCATCCAACTGAAAACGAAGATTAATCCAATTATAAAAGGCCGATCAGCTAATAATAGCTGACCGGCCTTTTATAATCTAACTTAAAATGCAGTGTCCACTGTAAATACTCTTCATTAATCCGCTTCACGTAACGCTTGTCTGCCGATACTGAGTAAGTAAAAAAAAGACCACTCAATCAGGATAAACGCTAGAACAAAGCACTGACCGAAGAACGTATCCGGCAAGGCCAAAATGATTCGGTCCAATAGTGGATCGAACAACCAGTCCGAATTGCGAAATAAGATCTTATGGAACATGATAAAGAACTGATCAAAATTGATAGCCATTATAACGGTCACTACTGGTGGTACCCAGAGGGCTGTCTGCATCGGTAATACTAACCGCCACAATTGTCGATCATGTCGTAGTCGCTGCCAAAAAAAATAGACCACAACACTCGTGACGATAAACACACCGTAATCAAGCATAAATAGATTCTTCACATCCGCAAAGTGAACCAACGCACTCGTCGAATCCGTAAAATCGTTCATAGTTAATTTGGGTACCCACGGAAAGTTAAGATATGCTAACAGCTGATAGTAGTTCGTCATCAGCCGTCCCAATGTCAAATTCACAGTTGCGCCTAACTTTTGACCAACCGCATTGGCAAAATACAACCAGCTCGCGTTGATTGTTACAATTATCGTGCCACTCACTAACCATAAGTATAAACTCAGCCACTGAGCCGCATTTTTAAATTTATTTAGCCACACCATCGTCTAGGTCCCATTCGTCCAAAGAATTGATCTCATTAGTTGGTTTGACGGCCTGTTGTGCCACTAGTTCAGGGGTAGAGACACCGGTATACACCAATAAGGAGTCAATCCCAAAGTTAATTGCCGCTGAGATATCCGTCATATAATTGTCACCAACCATCACACAATCGTGCTTATCGAGACCAATCCGGTCGACCGCTTTCTGCATAATAATTGTCTCCGGCTTACCAATGTAAGTTGCACGTTGTTGGGTGGCCCGTTCGACCATCGCAATTACTGAACCAGCACCTGGCACTAGCCCCCGCTCATTTGGAAGATTAGTATCCGCGTTGGTGCCAATGAACTTAGCCCCCCGCTTAATTGCCAGCGTAGCAAGTTCAAATTTATGGTAGGTCGCATCATAGTCTAAACCAACGATTACGAATCTAGGTGTGCGCTCATCGAACTTGAAGCCCTTTTCCAACATTGCACCCTTCAAGCCAAGTTCCCCGATGACGTACATCGTTTTATCACCATCACCTGCAAGGTCATTAACATAGTCTGCAGTCGCTAACGCTGCCGTATAAACATTCGCAGGACTCACATGAATATCATGATTGTTCGCTAAGTTTGCAGCCACATCTTCTGGTGATTTAGTCGTGTTATTCGTGACCAATAAAAAATCAGTCTGACTAGCCTGTAGTCGTTCAATAAACCGTTTAGCAGCAGGAATACGTTCCCGACCACGATAAACTGTTCCATCTAAATCAATTAAATAACCCTTGTACTTACCCAATCAAAATACCTCTCTCTGTTCCTACTTTTGTCGAATCGTAAAGTGGCGTTTACCACTACTCTGCTTCGTTGTTTGCGCTTGCTTACCATTACCGGCCGTAACTTTCGCCGGTTGCCGCCGCTTTTCAGTAAACGGTGCGGCCTTCTGCTTAGTGGTGAAGCTATGAGACTTCCGTCGTTGTTTGCTGCGACTACTGTTACGGTTACTCCGCGCTCGGGATTGCCGACTATTAGTGTTTTTCTTTCCCCGCCGATCATCCTTACGTGAGCGACTGGTACGCTTAGGTTTAATGACCCGTTCGTTTTTAATGATAAAATAGGCGCAACCAAAATTACAATATTCGTACAGATAGTCTTGGACCGCCCCAATCGTCTGTGAGCGCTGGACATCTTTCATATCATCACGGAAAAAACCTTTTAACCGTAACTGTTCAAAACCCCAATCACCGACAATATAATCATATTTATTTAAAATTGAGCTGTAGCGCTCAACGAACTTGTCGAGGTCAAACCCTTGGCGATAATCGTACACGATTTCAAACGGGTGCTTGCTAACTTCAAAGTGGGTCTTATCAGTTCGTAATCCATGATACAAATTGCGCCGCCGTTCCGCTTGTTGTTCAGCTAGTTCATCAATATGTTCGCGATTCACATTGACACCACCTTTCTCTTATTTAACCGGCCATCGACGCATTAAGTAATCGCCAACGACCGTTCTTAACATGGCTTCAAATAATATCTCAGTTCGACCACTGATATTAATGGTCGGGAAAAACGGAATGAATAAATCATGATCTAATAACGCAATCTGGTACGTTTGTTGCCGATTGACCGGCTGACCATTCACTAGTAATGTATGCTGTCCCGTTTTCCACGTGAGGCCCTGGTACTGGATATAACCAAAGACTTGACCACGAAATCCCATTCCTTTAATCGGAAATTTGTTCAAAAACGGGCGAACTAACTCCATCTCATAGACTAAGCGCCACAATGCTTCACCACTTAACGTCACTCGAATAACATGCATCGCGTGAGGTAGCATGGTATGTAAATCATTTCGGTTGACCATGCCTGCGGGAAGATCCCGCATGAACAGGCCACCGTTCAACATACCTAGATCAGTTTTGGCATAGTCCGTAACGGCCGCTAGCCCGAGGGCCGTCAAATCACTTGCATGGTGCCAATGTGGCCGCAGCTGCGTCGGCACCTTCGCAACAACTTGCCGCGTGAGTAACGTTTCACCCTGTTGCTCCCAGCCAGTAATCAACGTTTCATCACCGGCCACAATTGGTAAGCTGGCCGTGGCAACAGTATGCGCCGCGGCCGCTTTAACGTGATGTTGATGATCAATCGTCAGTTCAATTCGCCCAATATACTCACCGTATTTTCCAGCTGCCGCTATCAGGACCCCATTTTTCAGTTCACCGTTCACCAGTAAATGATGCGTATGACTGCCAATAACAACATCGATCACCGGAAACTGTTTTGCTAACCACCGATCGACATTGATACCAAGGTGGGACATCACGATTAAGACATCATATTGCCCTGCATATTGTCGTAACAACTCTGGGAATCGCGTCTTAACACTGGCCGGCGTCCAACCGTTCAACGGGTAAGTCAACGTAAACGGTGCCGTAAATGCCAGCAACAAGACTCGTGTCCCCCGTGCAGTTGTAATGATTTTAGCTGGTAATGCCCACTGCGGCGGTCGTTGCGTTGCAGTATCTGTCAAATTATCGAGAACAACATCAAAGTTGGCGCGGTCATACAACCGGTTTAAGGCCGCGTGCGTTAAACCCAGTCCTTCATTATTGCCAATCGTGACCGCATCATAGCCAATCGCGTTCAATAACGCCACGTTGGCCTGCCCTTGAGTGGCTTCTGAGAGTGGATGGGCACGATCAACCGCGTCGCCGAGGTCAACCGTGATCACATGGCTTCCAGATTGCCGGCGCTGCTCACGTTCGGTTAATAAATACCGTTGAATACGTGGCCAGTTTTCAAAATGCGAATGAATATCATTGGTATGCAGAATCGTGACTTGCTCGTCCACGGTCAATCGCCCCTCAATCGTTGTCTTTGTTAATCCTAAAGCATTCACCAAAGTCGGTCAAGCACTCGCTTACTGGCGCTTGGCAAAATCAATGGCTTTACCGTCAACCATCTGCTCGATCTCGGCCAGTGAAAATGGCGTTCCAAAGGGCACCGGATGGTCCAAGTAATCGACTTCTGGTGTATCGACACCCACGTTGATGTTCTCCTTGACGTTGACGGCATAATGATGAATATGCCCGTGCAAATTGATAATTTGTTTGACGATCCCCATCATCATTGGGTAGTGCGTCATATAGTATTGGCGGTGGTCGTACTTAATCAGTACCCCCACGTCGTGAAATTCAAACTTCGGTTGACCATTCAACTGTGGATCATGAGCAGCCAAATACTTAAAGAAGGCCCGTGAATCATGGTTTCCCTTTATAAAAATGATTTTGCCATTTAACTGTGCTAAGAGTGCAAAAACCCGCTCATAAGACAATTTCGCTGGTCGCGTAAAATACAGCGCAACATCGCCTAAATGATAGACTGTATCCTGATCCGTCACACGGGCATTCCAATGGTCAACAATCGCTTGGTTCATTGTCTCTACATCTGGAAATAGCCGGGGCGCAAAGTCGTTGTCCCCCAACAAATCAGCATGATAAAAATGTGTGTCGGACGTAAAATATTGCATCGTTCAAACCTCTTATTCGTATATTTACATTTGTAACATCAATCGGATGTGTCATGTCTAGCGAATTTCATGACTTTTGCTTGAAAAGCTGACTTATCCGTTCGTCAGCATGTACCCATGTCAGTCATTCGAATCCTATTACGACTGTCAGTCATCATATGGCACACTAACTCGGCAAGTTTATACTAAACAAACCGTTTCCACCGAGTCAAAGCTGACAGTTTTGGCATTTACTGAACAGCACGTATTAATCATGAACCATTTTAAAGAACACCTGACACAACGCGTTAGTCATTTATCATTGTACCGCGCACCGTTCTAAAAGACACTAGAACAGTTTTAAGTTTATTGCTTTGTCAGCACTGGAACCATGTTTTATGACCAACCCATATTCACAAATCTAGCTAATATCGTCAAAAAGTGCACTTAACTGCAATCGGCAGAGTTAAGTGCACTTCATAAATCCCATTAGTTAACCTACTTGATAGCCAATCAGCACTCCTGGTTATTGCTGACTAGTCGTGTGTCCGTTGACGAATTCGGTCACTAACGATCTTGACAATGTATAAGCCAACCACCCAGACCGCTGACACGAGTAACGCGATTAACGTTTCAAACTTCAGACAGAGAACAACAGCGATAAAAGCTAAGAACACTAGAATGAAGTAATCAGATAACGGAAACAGTGGCATCCGGAATTTCACTTTAGCCTGACTGCCCGCTTGACGTCGATACTTGATATGTGCGACGACGATTGCGCCCCAAATAAAGATAAAACAAGTAGTCGATACACTCGCAATCAGCGAGAAGACTTTCCCAGGCATCAGTAAGTTTAGAATTACTGACAACCCAATCACCAGCGTCGAGAACCATAACGCATTGCGGGGAACTTGGCGGGTCGATAGTGTCCCCATTCGTTTGGCAAACTTGCTTTTGCCATCATACGTTAGTGAGAATAACATCCGCCCGGTACTGAATAACGCACTATTACAACTAGAAGCGGCCGCCGTGAGCACTACGAAGTTGATAATCGCAGCCGCTGAACGAATTCCCAAATTGGTGAATACTTGTACGAACGGGCTGTGTGCCGCTGAAAAGTATTGCCACGGGTACATACACATTAGAAAGAATAGTGACCCAACATAAAACAGAATGATCCGCACGGGAATATCATTGATTGCTTTGGGAATCACCGTCTTCGGATCAGCCGTCTCAGAAGCTGTCATGCCGACCATCTCGATCCCAATAAAACTGAACAGGACCATCTGGAAAGAAAGCACTAAGCCTTTGATTCCGTGTGGCATAAAACCGCCATAACTAACCAAATTGGTTAAGCTGGCGTGGCCCACAGGGGTCTTAACGCTAAACAAGACCATGCCAATCCCAACAGCAATTAATGCCAAGATAGCAGCGATCTTAATAATCGCAAACCAAAATTCAGTTTCACCGAACGCTGAGACATTAATAGAATTCAAGCCCAGCAATAAAATCAAGATAATCAGCCCCGGAAGCCATTGCGGTAACTTAGGCCACCAAAACTGCATATACTCACCAGCAGCCGTAATTTCGGCCATCGCAATCGTGATCCAGCAAACCCAATACGTCCATCCAGCCACAAAGCCGGTCTTATCACCTAAGTATTGCTTAATAAAATCAATATAAGAATGCGTATGAAGGTCAGATAACAGTAGTTCACCTAACGCCCGCATTAATAAAAAGCACACTAAACCGGTCACTAAGTATGCGATCAGGATCGCTGGCCCCGCCAAGTGGATAGATTGACCGGCCCCTAAGAACAGTCCGGTCCCAATCGTGCCGCCGATGGCAATTAATTGAACATGGCGGCTTTTTAAGCCTCGCGAGAGTTGTTCCGTCGCAGGCTGTGAATTTTCTTTCGTCATTATCTTTGCACTCCCCTTGAAATTATTATAGCGGCCAAATTCCTAGCATTCAAAAGGCCACGCTTAAGAAAATCACATGATTGGACTATACCATTGTTTGCTAGCGAAATTCATCTTATGTACGCGTAAGCGTTTGCTAACTTGCATGGCTGGGATTCAGCTTTGTTAGTTGACTAAACCAGTGAACGCTCCCGCTACGTGAATAAAGTGAAGGCAACGCATACTAACATGAATAACTTTCACTTCAGCATCTAAAAAAGCACCCGGATTTTCATCCGCGTGCCTCTTTACAACCTTAATCATATTGAAACGATGCTGATCACTGATTCTGAGCCACGCGCTCAACATCGCGGGCAATCATAAGTTCTTCATCAGTAGGAATGAGTAACGTCCGAATCTTCGCATCGGTCGTACTCAGGTCCCGTTCGACACCACTGACTTGATTCTTAGTCGGGTCAATCGCGACGCCAAAGTAGGTCAACCGATCCGCGATTCGTTGTCGCATCCGTGCATCCCGTTCACCGATACCAGCCGTTATCACTAATGCATCCGCACCTTGTAGCTCAGCCAAATAAGCACCGACATACTTAACGATCCGATTGACAAAAATATCAATAGCTAACTGAGCCTGTGAGTCCTCATCATAACGTGCCTCGAGCTCCTGCATATCTGCAGAACCAGCTAGCCCCAGTAAGCCTGACTGCGTATTCAAAATCGTTAACATTTCATCAGGATCGCTAATATTAAGCTTTTTCATGAGATAAGCAACCAGCGACGGATCCACATCGCCCGAGCGCGTTGCCATTGTAATACCAGCTAACGGCGTAAATCCCATCGAGGTATCTAGTGACTGTCCATGATCAATCGCCGTAATCGAACTTCCCGCACCTAAATGCAACGTAATCAGCTTCAACGTTTCGAGCGGTCGGCCCAATAATTTAGCTGCTCGCACCGCGACGTAGCGATGGCTCGTTCCATGAGCGCCAAACTTGCGAGCACCATATCGTTGATAGTAATCATACGGTAACGAGTATAGATAGTTAACCGCCGGCATACTTGCATGAAACGCCGTATCAAAGACAGCGACCGCGGGCACATGTGGTAGTACCCGCTTGAAAGCACGAATACCGACCGCATTAGCCGGATTATGCAATGGCGCATATTCGTCCAGATCCGTAATCTGCTTAAGCACTTGGTCGGTGATTAAAACTGAATCATGGAATTGCTCGCCACCGGCAACGACCCGATGACCGACCCCAGTAATTTCATCATATGAGTCAATAATTCGCAATTTAATTAACTCATCCAAAACGATATTCACGGCAGCCAAATGGTCCGCGACTACGGCTTTCTCTTGGTAATGATGATCAACGCCATAGCGAATATTGACCGGTGAAGTTTTGAATCCAATTCGTTCAACAGCGCCCTGTGCAATCACCCGTTCCTGTGGCATTTCAAATAACTTAAATTTCAACGTCGAACTACCAGCGTTGATGGCAATGGTCTTCCCCAAACGACACACTCCTAGCGAATAATATTCTGGTCGACCCACGCATCAATTTGAGCGGTAAACGCTTGAAAGGCACGTTGATCCTCAAATGATGGAAAGTCGCCTAGTAATACTTTACCTGCTTGGTGGGCCCGTTGTCCATGTTTCTGTAAAACAACAATTGATTTTCGTGATTTTTCATCAAGAAAAAGGTTAGTCGGCAAGTTCAACAGACCTTGGAGGTAAGCCGCAGTGCTCATCCATTTTAACAGTCCTTGAGACTCTTGCGACTGAAAAATCGTCGTTGGAACAAGGAAAACACCCCAGCCGCCCGGTAACAAATGAGCCATCGCTTGCTCCATCATCAAATGATGAATGTAAGAATGACCATTCGTCGCTTTCGTTTGAAAACCTTGGACACGGTCATCCAATGGGTAGTACCCCACTGGCAAATCACCAATTACAACGGTCGTTTTCGGCATGACCAGGGGATCAATTGCGTCTTGATGAAACAACTCCACTGCTGATTGTTGGAGATCCATGCTCATCGCGGCGATTGCCAACTGATTATCATCATTATCGACTCCGTAACCCTGAATCGGACGTGGCCGGTCCGTCTGCAACTGATTTATGACCGTAGTTAATAAGTTACCAGTCCCGACAGCAATATCCAAAATTGACAAATCAGTCGTCGATCCAACTAACTTAGCAATCAAGTATGCCGTTAACAGTCCAATCGAATCTGGTGTCATTTGATGGTTTGGATCAACGTGATCATTATGAATCGCCTTTAGTAAGGCCAACTGAAGCGCACGCCGAATTGTTTCGGCGTCCAATTGTTTTAAGTCGATCGTTTGATAGAGCTTTGTTAAAGCTGCCGTCTGTTCCGGATTTGGCTTGCCATCCTCAACATGTACGGATTGGCTTAATAAATTATCGCCAGTCTCAATGAGCGCATCCACGTAAGAAACGGATAGTTGTTGCATCAAAACTTGAACTGATTGATCTAAGACCTGAAAAAGCGTCTCGGTTTCTGCTTGTGCCAGAATACTCACCCTCCCGCAAAATCTGTAATCCTTAACCATATTACTGATTTTACGCGTTAAGTTCAAGTCACGGGATTCACTCACCAATCAAGGGAGCGAATTATGCTGATAAGGGTGCTCATAGGATTGTAAAATTAAGCGATATAACGTCTGGCGAGACTGAAAATTAACGTATCGTTGGGTTTCAAACGCCCCACCAATTAACAATAAGCTAATCACCGAAAGCAGGATCGTTCCGCGTCGCTTCCTCATCTACCATTGTCCTCCGATCTGGTAACAGTAATTGGGCTTGAAAATGAATCCCCTTATCAGTCGTCATCGTCAGGGTCAAATCATCGGCCACGTGAAATTGCCGAACGCCCTGCATCAGATTGATTTCACCACCACCATAGTGACGCAATCCGATTCGATGTAGGATATGATAATAAGTCAATAAATACTGTTTGCCGGTGACCGTATTAACCAAATGAACGGCTTTTCCCGGCGTCAGACCACCCTCATCGGAAATATGGTCCACCACAAAATGGTGATCTGGATTTTCAAGCTCGTGAAGCATCAAATACCAATCCACTGTTGGCAAATCCACTTGGGTGCGCCGGGCCAAATTGCGCTGCCCCTGAAAAAGCGTCGTCAGCACTACGGCCACGATTGCTAACGACACAACGGCTTCAATTAACGTAAAACCGCGCCGCCTAATCATGTGCTTGCTCCGGTATCCTGGATAATAGCTGCTGACGTTGCCGGTCTTCATATTGTTTTCTGGCCGTCTGAATCGCCTGCAAGGTCTGGCGTTCATGTGACTGCATCATAATCTCTAAACTTTCAAACCCAATCAAACCACCCATCAATAGCCCCAGAGCGGTAATCGTTTCAATCATCAAAAAACCCATTCGCGTCTTTAACATGTGTGACTTTATAGGCCCCCCACCCCATCAAAGCATTCAGTTTGATTTTCTGCTTCGGCTGTAATTGCGACTTGAAAATAACCACTGCTAGCTGTGGATGCCCATTTTTCTGGATTTGAATATCACGACCGCGCTCTGTTTTTAATGTTGCAGGCAGTGGGAGATGCCACTGTGGGCCACTGATAGGCCGCCCCCGCTTGCCACCCCAAGTCACGACTTCCGTGCCACGAAAGCTCACGACCTGGGGCTGACCCGTCACACTAGCGGTTAAGGTCTGTTGCTGCCACATCGTTTGTAACTCCCGCCAGAAAGCCTGTTCCGCATTCTGTTGGCGTTGCCGTGTGGGAAAACGGTGCACAGCAATCACCGCCACACTAGCCACGATCGCCAAGACCGCTACCGTTTCGATTAAGGTAAATCCCTGTCGCTTAACCACCAACTACTTTTTGTGGTTGCGGCCGTACCGGACTAATGCCCTGTGACTTAGCCTGCTTATATTGACCATCGTTAATATATCCCTTGTTCCGAAGTTCTTCTAACATTGCGTCGTCATCCGTGACGGTCTTACCCGTATCATTCGCATACATTTCAGCCTGATTTTGAACAACTTCAGTCAGGGCTTCTTGTTGGCGACCAGCCGCCTGTTTACGTTGTTGATTCAAATTGGGCACCACGATCAACATCAAGAGACTGATGATCGCCAATACGATCACCATTTCAATTAAGGTAAAACCGCGCTGTGGTGCTGCCGTTTTTTTCATCAAGCGTTTCATTAATAATGTCATTTTAAAATCTCCCCCATTGATTGATACATCGGTAATAACAAACTCAAGTATGTGCCGACAACGACGAGTGCAATAATGCCAAACATGATGGGTTGAATCCAACCAATCATCCGGTTCAACTGTCGAATCAAGCGTTCGTACTGCAAAGTTGCAAAGTATAGTAATTCCTGACTTAACTGTTCTGCCGGACTCTCTTTGCCGACCAGTAGCGCTAACTCATCAGGTAATAATCGGTCCTCCTGGATAATTGTGACTAACGAAGTCCCAGTCAGTAACGCCCGTTCGATAACCTGCCCTTGCTGATAAATCAGCGCCTTAGTTTGAAAGTGCTGACTGACTTCACAAATGCCACGAATCCCTAAACCACCAGTCAGCAGCATACCCGCATTAAGGCTTAAATAGTAACCACAGTAGTTTCTGATCAGGGGACCAATCAAGGGGACTTGAGCCAACCACTGATAGCGCCGCCGAATGGGTAATCGGCTAACTTGAAGGCCAACCAGCAATAAGCAAATCACCAAGGTAATGACCGTGATACCGCTAAACCATTGCCAATTCGCGATTGTCCCACTACCATTACCACCATGAGCAAGACTCGGTAAAATCGCAACTTTGACCGTGCCTAAAGTTCCCAGCAGTAGAATTAACAGCAGACAAGGGTACTGTAACAACCGCCGAATTTGGCGTCCCTGTTCAGCACGCGCTCGCATTAATTGACCTGCCTGCATCAAGGTCCGGCGTAATTCACCATGAGTCTCAGCAATTAAGAACTGGTAATACAAGTCCACCGCAATGTATGGACGCAGCGCCATAGACAAATCATCACCCGCGGCTAAACGCCCCAGCGCGGGCTGCAAGGATTGAAAGGCCGGTCCTTCTACATCCAATGTAAATTGAAAGGCTTGCTGAAACGAGAAGCCGTTGCCTAGCAAGTCGGCTAGCGTTTCAAACAGCTTCGCCTGCATAGCAATCGGAAGCCGTTTACGCTTCCTTAAGTTGATTGGCCGTCGCATGATCGAGACGGCCCGCTGCCAATTGTTCATCAATTAACTCCGCCCACCTTTCAGTCATCATTTGCGACGTTTTGGGCATTGCATGCGGTAACACGACCGTATCGAAAATCGTCGCCACGCTGCCATCCGTCACTGGTACGAGGCGCTGATAGGACATTGCAGTTAAAGCCTGCTCCAAAACAGCGGCTTCCACTCCCAATTGCGTCAACCGGGGGATAATCCCGTAGACACCGCGCGCATGAATAGTACTTAAAACTAAGTGACCACTTAGCGCTGCCTGTACCGCAATCCGAGCCGTTTCGGCATCACGAATCTCACCAATAATAAAGACGTCGGGATGGTGGCGTAACCCGACCTTCAGTAAGTCGCCATACGCCATCTGGGCCGGCGCGTTTACTTGTAGTTGTAAAAATTGTGGTTCATAAATTTCAACCGGATCTTCGATCGTCATGACTAGCCGTTGGCCACGAAGCTGCCGCACAAGATCATACATCGTGGAAGTTTTGCCAGAACCCATCGGCCCGGAAAATAAGATCAATCCCGTTCGTCGCATTAATTGACTCAATTGCTGCCGTTGCTGTGGGACCAAATAGCTCAATTTTTGGGCCGAACCTTCATACAACAACCGGACAACCAACGACTCACGGTCCAAAAAGTCGCCAACTGCCGAGATTCGCAAATTTAAAGTTTGCTCTGCCAATGTTAACGTCATCGCCCCTAATTGGGGCCGCCGATGATCACTGATCGCCATGTTACTACGGTATTTGATGTGATTCATCAATTGCTGGGCCAACTCAGTTGTAATCTGAGTAAGTGCCCGCAAACTGCCTGCTGCTTGCACTAACACCTGATACCCTTCTACCGTGGGTAACCAATAAATATCACTGGCACGCTGATTCACGGCTGCCTGAATGATTTCGTTCAACTCTGCTTCAATCACCATTTATCATGGTCACGCTCCTTTCAATCATTAGTTTCGTAACAACGACCACTTTCCACGAAAAAAATGACATTTATTTTGGCATCAAAAAAGCTGTTCCAGAAATATCAAATTATTTCCAGAACAGCTTGTCATCGCATATTTTCATTTGCAATCCTAACATGCGGCGTTATAAGCGCCCCGATATAAACCAATTAAGGCGTTAGGCCCGCTCAGCCGCTTCAATGGCTTCCTTAGTTGGAATCGATGGTTGTGCACCCAATTTTTGAACAGCTAGCGAAGATGCCCGGTTGGCAAACCGTACCGCAGCGGCCAAATTACTAAAGTCTGGCATTAAGACCGAACTGAGTGCACCAATAAAGGTGTCCCCAGCTGCAGTCGTGTCAACGGCCTCAACCTTATAAGCTGGGACGAAGCCGTGCTCAGCACCGCGCATCCAGAAAGCGCCTTTACTCCCAACGGTAATGATCACGTTAGCAACGCCCAGCGCCTGCAACTTCTGTGCGCCCTGAATCATCGATTGCTCATCAGTAATGTGCACGCCAGTCAAGGTTTCCGTCTCAGTTTCGTTAGGAACAATTAAGTCGGTCGTCGCTAGTAATTCTGCGGGCACCGTCGTCGTAGCTGGTGCCGGGTTTAAAATCGTTTTTTGCCCAGCAGCCTGAGCCAATTCAAACCCTCGAATCGTTGCTGCAATCGGCGTTTCAAACTGTGCAATCAAAAAAGTACTAGCGCTAATTGCGGGTTGGGCCCGTTCGACATCTTCGGCCGTAACCTGCTGATTAGTTCCACCATCGATTAAGATACGGTTCTCACTACTACTATCTAACAAGATGAAAGCTGAGCCGGTACTAGCCACATTGCTATGTTGAACATATTGGTCATTAACACCACTATTCGTCAACTGCTGCACCATAAAGGCCCCTTCCTGATCAGTACCAACTTTACCGATAAAAGTCGTTTGGGCACCAGCGCGCGCGGCTGCGATGGCTTGGTTAGCCCCTTTACCCCCACCAGCGACACTCTTACCAGTCAGTGGTAGCGTTTCACCAGGCTTAGGAAAACGCTTGAAACGCAAAATCGAATCAACATTCAAACTACCTAGTACGGTTACTTTATTCATGATTATTCGTCCCTTCAGTATTCAACTGCTCTAATTTTAGCAAACTGGCCTGTTCGACGCACTTGTTTTACTAATATTTTAAGCAATAAAAAACGTGGTTCTTGATTTATCATCAAAGAACCACGTCTTTTCATCATTAATCTGGGTAGTTAGCAGCTTCGTATACTTCTGATACGTCGTCGTTATCTTCCAATTCATCAATCATGTGTTGTAACTTTTCCACTTTATCAGCAGGAACGTCCGTTAAGTTTTCAGGAATCATGGTTAATTCAGCTGTTTCCAACTTGTAACCATTAGCTTCGAGGGCATCACGAACGGCAGCTAATTGTTTAGGATCAGTGTAAATTTCAAACGCTTCGTCGCTTGATTGTAAATCGTCGCCACCAGCATCTAAAACGTCCATCAACATCGTATCTTCGTCGGTATCTAAATCTTCGCGACTGATCACGATGTAACCCTTACGATCAAACATGTAACTAACCGCACCAGTTGCGGCTAAGGCCCCACCATGATGCGTGAACGCTGAACGAACCGCCGCAGCAGTCCGGTTTTTGTTATCAGTTAATGCGTGAACCAGAACGGCGATACCACCAGGGCCGTAGCCTTCGTAAGTAACTTCTTCGTAGTTCTCCGCACCGGAGCCACTACCTTTATCAACCGCCCGTTTAATATTGTCTTTAGGCATGTTGGCAGCTTTGGCCTTATCCATAACTAACCGCAATTGCGCGTTAGAATCTGGATCAGGACCCCCGGCTTTTACAGCCATATAAAGTTCACGGGAAATCTTTTGAAAGACTTTCCCACGTTTAGCATCTTGGGCGTTCTTACGTCCTTGAATGTTATGCCATTTTGAATGTCCTGACATGTGTGACTCCTTCTTTCATATTTATTTTCAGTTTAGTAGATAAACATACGTAAAGTATGATAGCAAAAAAAGCGAGCGATTTCAAGCACTAGAACCAAGGGCGTCCAAGTTCTGCGATTTTTATTGCAAATCTAATGAACCAGTTTCGTTATTGGACTCTCTTTCAGATTTGAAATTTCAGTTTGCTAATGACAACCACAACCACGATAAACTGGTGTTATGGCCGTAAATATGCGTAACCCACAGCTTGCAAGTCCACGATTCGCACCACACCAGCGAGAACGACCGTCACACTGGCAGGAAGTTGGGCCGCAGTCATTTGATGACTCACCATGGCATTATGGCAAGCATCAATCTCAACTTGCGGTAACGTCTGTTGTAATGGCTCCCAGGCACCAGTTGCCAGCGTCGTGATAGCGGGCCCGTTGACCACAACCACCACCGTACTAGTTGGCCGGGCTGCCAAAAAATTCTGCACATTGCTTATGGCCGTTGCGACCTTAGCCGGCTCGTCGACATGGACTACTAAGTTAGTCATTCGCTTGTCCTCCCTCGATCGACCGCAGTTCGAGTGCGCGTAGATAGTGATAGCTACTCAACATGTTAGCGCAGGTCGCATCCGTTTCATCCGGCACTTCATAAATCATGGTAGCGTGCGGGTTGAGGACTGGTAACACCCGCTGCCAGTCAATCAGTCCCTGCCCTAAAGGTAAACTATCGTGCCGCGTCCCCATCGAATCAACCAAATGATAATGTTGAATGAGTGGAGCCAGCCGCTTCAAAGCCAACATGGTCAATTCCATATCACCGTGCAGCGCAATGAAGACGTGGCTCAAATCACAAACCAGCGGATAATGATGCTGAATGATACGCTCATCTAACTGGGGATTACCATACATAAAACTTGCCGTTACCCCATTTTCAATCACGACATGTCCACTCGCCTGACGAACCAAATTATCCAACCGCTCAAAGACCACGTCACGTGCAACCTGCAAGGACTCATACTCATCGATCAAGCGCCCACTGTCGCTACCATAGCCACCGTGTACGAGCACCTTGACATCCAATTCCGTCGCCAACGCAAGTAACTGGGCCGTACTCGTTTGTAGGAATTGGTACGCCGCAGCTTCACGATGTGGATCAAGCAATTGATCAAGATGAACGCCTTGATAACTCATAGGGTGATGAATCACAATTTGCTCGGTGACAGTTGTCTTTACAAATTGGACAGCTGTTTTAAGTGTCTGAAATGCTTCCGGTTCAAAGTCCGTGGCACTCGTAAAAAATTCAAATACTTCGGGCCGGTATTGCAAACGATCCATTAATTGTGCGGGTGCTTGGGACGCCTTCAAGCCTAACTTAATTTTTCCGGGCCGTGGCCGCATTATTAGTTGTGTCATCCGTTTAACTCATCCTTTCACGCATTCCAAAACCAAAAAAGGCTTGGAATAAATATTCCAAACCTAGTATAACGCTATCGTTCTAAATTATGCCAACGTCACTAGCTGGCAGACAACCGAACTTAATCAGCAGACTTGGTTGAGCCCCGCCGAACAATGCCGTATGGCAAGGTGACCGTCTTCTCGTCAAGTTCTTTATCGTTCATCAACTTAGTTAACATCCGCATGGCAACCGCACCAATATCATATAATGGTTGGGTAATCGAGGTAATGGCTGGACGCGTGATTTGGGTAATAATCGTATCATTACTCGTCACAACTTCCAAGTCATCTGGAACGTTGATCCCGGATTCCATACTTGCGTTGATAAGACCAGCCGCCATTTCGTCGTCCCCAACGAATACCGCAGTAGCGCCACTATCCGCAATGACTGGTTGTAACTTCCGCCCAGCATCATATGAGTAGCCCGCTTCATAAACGAGGGCGTCGTCAAACGGAATCTTAGCCTTGGTTAAGGCCCGTTTGTAACCCGTCAGTCGGTATTCAGCGTTGATTGATTGTGACAATGAGCCTAAAGCCAACGCGATCTTCTTGTGACCACGTGCAATTAAGTTAGTGACCACTTCTTCAACAGCTGCAGCGTAGTCGATATTAACGCTTGGCGTTTCATTGTTCGGATCAACCGTCCCAGCTAAAACAACTGGTGCCTTGGCCCGTTTGAATTCAGCCCGGAGCTTGTCATCAATATGGTTACCCATAAAGATGACCCCGTCAACTTGCTTAGCCATCAACGTATTCAACACGTTGACTTCTTGTTCACCCGCATCATCGGAGTTCGTTAAAATGATATTGTACTTGTACATCATCGCAATATCATCAATCCCGCGTGCTAACGCCGCAAAATAAATGTTGGTCACGTCCGGGATGATTACCCCGACCGTAGTTGAACGCTTACTTGCTAACCCTCGTGCAACTGCGTTAGGCCGGTAATCTAACCGTTCGATGACAGCTAGTACCTTTTTACGCGTTGCGGGTTTAACGTTGGGATTACCATTGACGACTCGTGAAACTGTGGCCATTGAAACCGCCGCTTCGCGTGCCACATCATAAATTGTTACTGTTTGTTTTTCCATATAAAAATAGCCCTTTCTTGCTTGGTATCATATGTTTTCATCCGTTTTCATGCAACATCAACCAATATAGCAAAATTACGCTTCCAATGCAACTTAAGATTGTTATTGAAATCGCTTTCATGAAAATAATACCGTACTTGTTTTCAAAATGCAAGATTTACCACACGAAGATTGTTATTTTGGGCTCATTATTCTCAGCTTTTTATCATCAACAGCGCTATACTAGTATTATTATCTATTATTTTATCTAAGGAGTGTTTGAATTGACAGATTATACGAAACTGCAACAAGTCCGTCAATGGACCCAAGACAATCACGTTGACGTGACCTACATCAGTAACTTTCACACAATTTCATATTTGACTGGTTTTGAGAGCAACCCCTACGAACGGACGCTAGCACTGTTTGTTTTCGCGGATGCGGAACCATTTCTCTTTGCACCCGCTCTCGAAGTTGAAGCAATCAAGGAGATGGGCTGGCCTTACAAAGTTTTCGGCTACCTCGACCATGAAGATCCATACGCGCTAATTGCTGATCACATTCACGCACAATTGACTGATCCTAAAGTTTGGGCCCTTGAAACGGGAAACTTGACGTTAGACCGCTTTACCGCGCTCAAACAGCAATTTCCAGCTGCCCACTTCGATAAGGATCTATCACCTTATATTCAGCAATTACGGCTGGTCAAAACAGCTGATGAACTTGAAAAACTAAACATTGCCGGTAAATGGGCCGACTTTGCTTTTGAACAAGGATTTGCTGCTGTCAAGGCGGGTCGCACCGAACAACAGATTGCTGCCGAATTACAGTATGCCTTAATGAAAAAGGGAATTATGGAAATGAGTTTCGACACTTTAGTCCAAGCTGGTGAACATGCCGCCAACCCCCATGGTGCAACTAACGAAACCCAAGTCAAGCCAAATGAATTAGTGCTATTCGACCTCGGCGTCATGTATGAAGGCTATGCTTCTGATGCTTCCCGGACAATTGCTTATGGCCAACCGAGTGCCAAGCAAAAGGAAATCTTTGACGTCTGTCTGGAAGCCAACTTGACTGCTCAGGCAGCCATTAAACCAGGCATGGCAGCCGAAGATGTCGATAAAATCGCACGCGATATCATCACCAAAGCGGGCTATGGCGAATACTTCATTCACCGGTTAGGTCACGGAATCGGCCAAACTGACCACGAATTTCCTTCGATTATGGCTGGTAACCACATGCCACTCGTTGAAGGCATGTGCTTCTCAGTAGAACCTGGAATCTACATTCCCGGCGTAGCTGGTGTTCGAATCGAAGACTGTGGGGTCGTTACTAAGGAAGGCTTTAAGCCATTTACCCATACGCCAAAAGAATTAAAAGTATTAGATCTTTAATTAAAAACGTCAAGAGGGCCGTCACGACATAATCCGTGACGGCCCTCTTTTTTTACCTAGCGTTGACTGGTACTTGCTTTTAGTGTTATTCCGGTAGCGGATGTTCGGTTTCATAATCAGCCACTTCGGCTAACAGTGCCGCCGTCGTTTTCAGTGGCAGCACGTCACAGTCAACCGCGGCTTCACTCCCCGCCTGACTCGCACGCCGATAAACATCAATCTTATGATTGACTTTTTGCAAATTCAACAAGGATTGATGGATTTGCGCTTCAACAGCCTGGCGTTGCTCTTCAAACATTGCTAGCCGTTGATCAATCGTTCCATCCCCATCGGCACACCAACTAATAAATTGTCGAATATCCTCTAACGGCATCCCGGTCTGCTTAAGACAACGAATCAATGCCAGTGAATCCAAGTCTTCATCATTGAAGACCCGGCGGCCCTGCTTATCACGCTTCACAAAGGGCGTTAAGCCCGCCTTATCATAATAGCGCAGTGTATAACTTGAAATACCGGTCTTTTTGGCGACCGCTCCGATTGAATACAATGTGATTCCTCCTCAAAAGCAGATAGGACACCGAGCACTTGCTCAGTGTCCTATCTTATCGCTGTCAGCTTACTTGGCTGGTGACGATTCATCCGTTGTCGATTCATCATCAGACTTCGCAGGTGTTGCGTCCTTAGCAGGTGCTGATTCTGGTACGGGCGCTGAAGTCTTCTCGTCCTCGCCAGCTTTTTGATAAGCAGCTCCACCATCAATGACGATATCTTCATCATCACCTTCATCATCTTCGACCTTAGCTAATTCAGACCGTAAACTATCCGTAGCTTGGTCAAGACTTGAGCCAAAGCTTTCACCCGTTTCCTGCTTAGCGGCTTGATACTGGTCAGCAAAATCGGCCACTTTTCGCTTTGTATCTTCAAATTGTTGCCCAGCTTCAGCCTTGAAGTCTTCAGCAGCATCGTTGGCATAGAACGCATAGTCGATTGCCCGATCCTTAAAATCGGCAATTCCTTGCTGTGCTTTAGCTTTCAATTCAGCCTTTTTATCATCATCCATCTTCATAACGGCGGTAGCAATCGCTGCACCACCTAAAACAACACCTAATAAGAATCCCTTTTTCGACATAATTAAGACTCCTCACTATTATTTTTTGAACGTCGATTACGATAGACATCAAAAGCGGCTTTGCCGACCTTGCTTGCGCTGGAGAACTTGCTCCGCTTCTCATTGTTCTTGCCAATCTTGGCTGTTAAGTCTCGAGTCGCAGCATTTAAGTCAGAGACGCTCTGACCTAAGTCGCCCATCGCTTGAAACGCTGGATCAATTGTTGCAACTTTGCCGTTAACATCCTTTAAGAGTTCATTGGCATTTGCCATGATTTTTTCAGTCTCATGTGACAAGGCGTCAACATCATCCGTAATATTATTTAAACTACGGTTGACTTCCCCCATCGTTTTAGTAATCCGCATTAAGAAAATCCCGATAAAGCATACTAATAATAAGAACGCAATGGCGGCAATGATGCCCGCAATGTGTGTAATCATCCTAAAATTCCTCCTTCAACAGCCATGATATTAAAACTAGCATAGCATTGTCTTTAGTATACCGCAATTAAAAAAGTGCTTACAACATTCGCCCAGTCACATTTGGTCGCAATAACTTGATCACGACTTGGTTGCCCGCGTCAAATCTGATAAACTAGTGAACAGACAACAATAACGAGGGTGAAGATATGTTTAATTCAATTAACCTAGCAGCGGTTGACACACCGACTAAACAAGTTTCGGTGTGGATGAAGTTGGCTAAGAAAATTGACTGGCAACAAATTATTATTAATATTGGCGGCAAGCTACTCGAAATCATTTTATTTATTTTACTATTTTGGGTGATTGATCGGCTAGGAAAACGCCTGATCCACCACTTATTTTTAACGAATGCTAATACCAGTGATACTGCCAATAATCGGATTTCAACGATTTTTACATTATCATTAAATATCTACCATTACGTCATCATGTTTTTTGGCATCTATGCGGTACTTTCAGTGTTAGGTGTTCCCGTGGGGACGTTGATTGCTAGTGCTGGGATTTTCAGTGTGGCGTTAGGTTTAGGCGCCCAAGGCTTCGTCAGTGACATTGTCACCGGGTTCTTCATTCTTCTTGAAGATCAGATTGACGTTGGGGATTACGTCAAAATCGAAACCATTGAGGGGACCGTCTCCGCAATCGGTTTACGGACAACTCAAGTTACGAGTCCCGATGGCACGTTGAACTTTATTCCCAATCGCAAGATTTTAATCATTAGCAACCAGTCGCGTAACGATATGCGCGTGCTGATTGACCTCTACATTCTCACAACGACTCCCGTTCAAGATCTGACTAACGTGGTCCGCGAAACTAATGCCGACCTCGTGCCTCAGTATCCTGATATCATCGGTGAGCCCGACATTCAAGGCGTCACGACACAAGCCGATGGGACGTTGGTCTTCCGAGTACAATTTTACGTCAAAAATGGCATGCAGTTCGCAATTCAGCGCGACTTTTTGGCCGCCTACTTGAACGCGGCCCGAGCAGCGGGAATTCAACTCCCCTCGCCACGTTTAAATATCGCCCCAACGCACAAGTAAGCTCAACCAACACAAGCCCGCACAGCGGTTGCTCAGAAATGAGCGCCACGGTGCGGGCTTGATCTTTCATCTGACAAATTTCTTCAGGTGGGAACCATGACGCACGTTGTTATTGTCAGGAATAGTTTTAGTTATTCCCATTCGCAACCTAACGTGACCAGGCAAAAACTATTGTGCGGTCACAACCAACCATTAATTGCAGCAACGCTCGGCATTCTTGAAACTCAAAAACGTACTGACACGTGTTAGCGCAGTACGTTTTGTAATTTATTTGTGTAACGCATTCCGATGAGTCAAAAAGCCGGTCATCGCATTGACCCCACTCATAATGGCAGCCGTGTGCGGCACCATGTTTTCCGAGTGCAACGAATATGGACTGTCGACCCCTAACCAGAACATTGTCCCTGGAATCTGATGAATCAAATAACCAAAGTCTTCCCCAGTCATTGCTGGTTCCGTTTCAATAAAGTTGACATCATCATCCTCCTGCATGTACTTGATAAAATCAGCAGTGATTGCGTCATTGTTCTCAACGGGATAATAACCACCTTGATTGAGCTTCAAATCGATATTGCAGTCATAGGCGAGCCCAATCCCCTCAGTAATCGTCCGAACCCGCCGCTGAATATGCATGTTCATCTCCTGCGTCAACGCTCGGATCGTCCCGTCAATCTGGGCCTCACCGGCAATCACATTGCCAATCGTGCCAGCAGTAAAGTGACCTAATGTCACCACACCACTTTGAATCGGGTCCACGTTGCGCGCTACAATCGTCTGCAGCTGGGAGACTAACGCCGCACCAGCGACGACCATGTCGTTTGCTTGATGTGGGTAAGCCGCGTGTCCACTTTTACCACTTAAGTGTGCGTGGATCTCACAAGTTCCCGCAAATAACGTGCCCATCCGGCAACCGATCGCTCCAGTTGGTAAATTAGGATTGTCATGGAATGCAAAAATCTCATCTGGCATCCAATCACCATCTAGCGCACCACTTTCGTACAAGCGTTGCCCACCCGAGGCATTTTCCTCAGCCGGCTGGAACATGAAAACCATGTCGGTCGCAGGTCGGTTCTCTGCAAAGTAGCTTAGGATTCCTAGCGCGACTGACATATGAATATCATGGCCACACGCGTGCATGACACCTGGATGGGTCGATGCAAATGGTAAGCCCGTATTTTCAGTAACTGGTAACGCATCGATGTCAGTTCGATAACCGATTCGATAATCATGCTTTAAACCACTGACTTTCACTAAAATCGCCGTATCCAAAGTAGGAATGGTTTTGATTGTCAGCCACTCTTGAGGCATCTTACCAATAATCGACAATAAATAAGCCTGTGTTTCATGTTCTTGTAAGCCGATTTCCGGAATTTGGTGTAAGTGTTGATAAATTGGAATTAGATCGGTTTCCCGTAAGACCATTGTTTATCCCTCCACCATTAAAGATTCCGTAATTCTGCCATTAATTCAGTCTTGCTCTTAGTCTTATCATCAATATCTTTCAACTTACGAGCAGGAACCCCACCGACTACGGTGTTAGGAGCGACGTCTTCAATGACGATCGCACCCGCAGCCACAACGGCACCCTTACCAACATGCACGCCTTCAAGTACGGCCGCATTGGCACCGATCAGCACGTCGTCATCGATTTGAACTGGTTTAGCCGAAGGTGGCTCTACCACGCCAGCTAACACAGTACCAGCGCCAATATGACAGTTCTTACCAACAATTGCGCGACCACCAAGAATGGCACCCATGTCAATCATCGAGCCTTCACCGATTTCGGCACCAATGTTGATCACCGCACCCATCATGATAACGGCATTATCACCAATCAATACTTGGTCACGAATAATCGCACCGGGTTCGATCCGCGCATTGTATTGCTTCAAATCTGCCATTGGTACGGCTGAATTGCGCGCGTCATTTTCTAATTCATAATCTTCGATATTTGCAGCGTTAGCCTTTAAGAACGGTTCAACATCCGCCCAGTCACCGAATAATACCCCAGCGTTGCCACTGAAGAAAGTTTTGATGCCTGCTGGAACGTTTAATTGGTCTAAAGCACCCTTCACGTATACTTTTACGGGTGTTTTCTTTTTCGCACTGCCAATGTAGTTAATAATTGATTGTGCATCTAATTTTGCCATCGGAGACCCTCCAAAAATTTATTTAGCTTTTTCACTAGTGGAAAAATCCTTCTCAATCATATCATATTGTTTGCCGATTTCATGGGTCAGAAAGTTAAAACTCTTCATGAATTCACGACGAGTGACAATTCCTTGAAAAATTTGCTGTTCATCAACGACTGGAACAAACGGATTATCAATCATCAAGTGTAACGTCTCTTCAACGTCATCCACATCATGAACCGTCTTAACTTGTGTCTCCATTACGTCACAGACACGTTTTTGCAGTAATATTTCAGTATTCAGTTGATCAAAACCTAACATTTGTTCAGTAATCAGTGGCAACGATACTAAACCTTCAAAGTGACCACCATGATCAAGTACTGGAATTTTGGAATACTTGACCTTCGTTAGTACTAAAAACGCGTGATACAAATTATTATCAGTTTGAACGTTGGCAACCACGTCCGCCGGAATCAAATAATGGTCGGCGTTACGTGACAATAAGTCCTCAACTGGTTGAATTAACATACAGCGCCTCCTTCACTAAGCCCATCCCTTTATTTTAACCGCAAAAGCACTTTGCACAGCCCTAAAAATCAGTTTTTTTACCACATTTTAATCAGCAAAATGAAATTTTAGTTCTGGCACCGCTTGTAGTTGCCGATCATAATATTGGACGTCGATACCTGCGGCTGACGTTGTCACGATGGCGTAGGTGCCACCGATACGTGCAAATTCACCACGCGGATAAGTAATACTACCAGGATTAAGCACGACCACGCCGCCTCGTCGTTCAACACCCAGTTGATGCGTGTGACCAAAGAAAGCCAGCGTCGCATTGTGCACCTCAGCATTAGCTAATAGATGGTCCAATCCCATGTTCACACCGACTAAGTGACCGTGCGTCATGTAGACTGTCACCTCATCAATAGTTAGATTCACTTCATTTGGAATCACGTCATCGAAATCCATATTTCCTTGAACCGTGAATATCTCTTGAAAAACCGCGTCATCATGCGGTAATTCAGAATCACCACAGTGAAAAAAGGCGTCAACCTGACCGCGGTACTTATCAAGCAATCGAACTAACACGTCACGATCGCCATGGCTATCACTCACTACTAAACATTTCATGCTTTCGCCCACCATTCATCGAATTTAGTCATCAGTTGTCGCAAGGCTGCACCCCGATGACTGATTTGATTTTTTTGTGCTGGCGTCAATTCCGCCAAGGATTTTTGAAACTTACTTGACCAAAATAACGGATCATAACCAAACCCATTGTCACCACGGGGGGCAATCAGAATACGGCCGGCTAACTCACCGTTAACGACAAGTTTCTCACCACTGGGTTTAAGGGCAACCAGGGTCGTATGAAAAGTCGCGGTCCGCTCCGCTTCAGGAACGCCACCAAGGTTGGCTAACAACTTGGCATTATTCGCAGCATCATCATGATCACCAGCATACCGTGCCGAAAACACTCCCGGATCACCGTGCAACGCCTTGACCATCAAGCCGGAATCATCCGCAATTGCCGGTAATCCGGTTGCTTCGACCACAACCGTCGCCTTTTTAGTGGCATTTTCTTCAAACGTGATACCGTTCTCCTTAATTTCAGGAATATTTGGAAAATCAGCCAACGTTTTGATGGTAATATCATACGGTGCCAACATCGCGCTAAACTCGCGCGCCTTATTGGCATTGTTAGTCGCAATGATCAATGTTTGTGGTTTAGTCATTCGCTTCACTCCCTAAATCAATATGTTGTGCGTGAAAGTCCGGTTGGCCCAACCAGTTCCGCGCGATTGCTTCGAATTGATCAGCCGCCCCCGTCGTGTAGTACTCATCCGGATAACGCTTAGTAGAACGATCGTTAGCAATATCCAAGTAATCGAGTACCGCCGAGACATCGTTCACCGTTTCGGCACCAGAATCAATCAAGGTCACCCCAGGCCCCATCACATTTTGAATAAGTGGCCGCAATAATGGATAGTGTGTGCAGCCCAAAACAAGCGTATCAACGTCTTGTTTTTTTAGTTGTTTCAACGTTTCCGCAACCACCCGCTTGGCAACCGTTGATTGATACTCATTCGATTCAACCAACGGCACAAACTTTGGGCACGCCTGCGAAACGACCGTCGCAGTAGGATCTTTGGTTAAGATAGCATCTCGATAAGCATTACTACGAATCGTCCCCTCAGTCGCAATCACACCGATTCGATTACGATGAGAAGCTTTTAACGCAGCCCGCGAACCAGGCGCAATCACCCCAATAACGGGAATTGACAACTGCTGCCGCAACGCCGGCAATGCCGCTGCGGTCGCAGTATTACAAGCTATCACGAGCATTTTGATCTGCTTTGCCATTAAGAAATCCGCCATCTGAAAAGAAAAAGTTCGCACTTGTTCAGCTGGTCGCGGACCGTATGGCAAACGCGCCTGATCACCAATAAAATAAACTGTTTCGCGCGGGAGTTGTTTCAAAGCTTGCTTGACGACAGTCAACCCGCCAACCCCCGAATCCATGAAGCCAATTGCATGTTCATTTGCCATTTTAAAATCTCCGTTCACTGAATTCTGAAACTTTATTATGGTCTTTTTTGAAATTGATTTCAAGCCAGACCAATTGCGACGAAATTGTAAAGTTTCCGTTGATAAATTGAAAAAAACCGACACATTGGTGGAAACGGGGTATAATAATGATTATACAGTGGCTAGAATACCACGATTTTTTGCATGGAAAGGAATTATCATGACGAACGACTTTTATTCTCAATTTGCGGGCAACTCGATCAAAGCTTCCATCCTCAGTGTGGAAATCTTGCGAGATGCCTTAATACCAAAGTTATTGGGTGATGACAGTAGTGGCATCCTTTACTGGGCGGGTAAAGACTTGGCACGCCAGTTTCCTGTCGCTAGTGATGATGATCTTGTTACCTTTTTTGAGCAAACCGGCTGGGGTCACCTTGTCGTGATTACAACGACGGATGATCTAATCACGTATGAATTGACTGGTGAGCCGGTCGCTCGGCGTAGCGCCACGATCAAATCACCAGACTTTATGCTTGAAACTGGCTTTCTAGCTGAGCAGTCGGCGCTCCGCACCAACTGTGTGAGTGAAGCTAAAATTACGTTCCAAAATCGCATGCGACTGCGCATTTCAGTTACGATTGATCACAATCAACCAATCGTCAATCACGATCCCGCAACACCAATCGAAATCGTGCGGCCTCAAGTTGAACTTGATGACGAACAACCTGAAGAAGCACAGTAAAAAGGACGGCCACGTGGTCGCCCTTTTTTGCAACGTTAAATAGTTTTCCTTATATAGTCATTATTAACGGTTGTCCCCGGTCTTAAAAAAGAGCACAAAAAAACGCGCCGTTCACTTAAGAAGGCGCGTTCGCTAGCGAACCATCAATGAAATAATGGCCCAGCCTATTATAGATATTGAGCTAAAGTTTGTTGGATCTGTTCCTTGGAATGGTAGCCAACTAAGGTATCAACCACTTCGCCATCCTTCTTAACTAATAAGGTTGGAATGCTCATGATACCAAAGTTGCTGGCCGTTTCAGGGTTGGCGTCGACATCCATCTTATTGAATGTCACCTTGTCACCCATCTCGTCAGCTAATTGTTCGACCACTGGTGACTGCATCCGGCAAGGACCACACCATGTCGCCCAGAAGTCAGTTAACGTTACTCCTGAAGCCGTATCCGTTGTAAAAGTTTTATCAGTAGTTGCTGCGACCATTATAATCGGCCTCCTTTAAGCTTTATCTGTTACTAGTAGTAAGTATACCAGTAACCGGGTGGAACACAAACAATTTGCCTGCAATCAAAGCGCCGATATCGTGCACAGCCATGAATTCGCGTCATCACTGATCTGCACCTGGCACTCGTCACTGGTTATTTGAACTGCACCTCAGTCGCACCATTGCCGCCATGATTTGGCGCAGCAAAGTGAAACGACTTGACTTGCCGATTAGACTTGAGATAGTTGGTAATGCCTTCTCGTAGAGCACCAGTTCCCTTCCCGTGTACGATTGTGACGGAAGGATACCCGGCCAACAACGCAGCATCAATATAGCGATCAACTTGAGTCATCGCGTCTTCATAACGCACACCCCGCAGGTCCAAGTTCGGCGAAACGTGACTCGCGTGGGCACTCTGAACAGTAGCACGCGCGCGTTTTGGCTCTTCTGGCTTAACGCGTTCCAAGTCACCGTCACTAATCTTCATCTTCAAGATGCCGAGTTGGACTTCCCACTCGTGTTTACCCATCTGACGCATCAACACACCACGTTGACCATACGATTTGACCAGCACGTCATCACCTTCATGAAAATCATGTTGGGCTTTGGCACGCCGTAATACACGGTTTTTCTTGAGCTTAGGCTGTTGCTCCAATGCATTCAACGCGCCCTTCGCATCAATCAACTCGTTTTCTTTGACAGTCGCCGTACCACTCGCTAATTGTTTCTTACGCAAATCACTAATGATAGCATCGGCCTTAGTCTTACTTTGCTCAACAATGGTGTTCGCCTGCACTTTGGCATCTTCGATCAACTGATCTTTACGCTGTTGATACGCATTGAATTCGCTCTTCAACTGCCGGTGCAATTTTTCAGAATCTGCCACTTGGGTTTTCAAATTCAGTTGTTCATCTTCAACCTGTTTGCGCTTCGTCACCAAATCCGCAATCATTGCGTTGAGGTCTTGACTATCCGTATCCGTCAACGACCGAGCTTGATCAACAATCGCTTGCGGGATGCCCAACCGCTGTGCGATATCGAGCGCATTACTTCGACCAGGAATCCCGACCAATAGCCGGTACGTCGGCTTGAGTGTTTCTTCGTCAAACTCCATACTAGCATTGATCGTATCAGGTCGGTTAAACCCATACGCCTTAAGTTCTGGGTAGTGAGTCGTCGCAACGACTTGGGTTCCCTTGGCCCCAATGGCATCCAGAATTGCGATTGCCAGTGCCGCACCTTCTTGCGGATCAGTCCCGGCACCCAATTCATCAACGAGTACTAAACTGTGAGCGTCGATCTGCGCTAAGAAACTTTCAATATTTTCCATATGGGATGAGAACGTACTTAAATTCTGTTCGATCGACTGTTCATCACCAATATCCGCAAAGATTTCATTATAAACGCCAACGCGACTTCCGGCTTCAACAGGAATAAATAATCCTGACTGGGCCATCAATTGTAGTAATCCCAGCGTCTTCAACGTAATCGTCTTCCCACCAGTGTTAGGCCCCGTAATGACCATCGCCTGATAATCAGTACCTAAACTAATATCATTGGCAACGACTTTGCGAGGATCAATCAGGGGGTGGCGTGCTTGCCGTAGATAGACTTCATTTTGGGGTGAAACGGCCGGTTCAGTCGCCTTCATATCATGCGCATAACGCGCCTTGGCATTGATAAAGTCGAAATGTCCAAGAATCGCCGCATTATTAATGATTTCGTCCTGGTAAGGCGCAATTAAGTTGGAGAGTTCCTCCAAGATACGCTGTTCTTCTTGCTTTTCCGCAACTTGATTTTGCCGTAACCGGTCATTCATCGCCATGACAGCCTGGGGTTCGATAAAGAGCGTCTGCCCACTCGCTGATTGATCATGCACGATGCCACCAAACCGACTGCGATTCTCGGCCTTGACCGGGATAACGTAACGGTCGTTTCTAATCGTGATGATTGGGTCGCTTAAATACTTGGCATCATGGCCACGGGTATAATGACCCATTTGGTTACGAATCTCCGTTTCAGTACGACGGATATTGCTCCGAATCCGGCTCAGTTCTGGTGACGCCTCATCCGTGATATGACCGTCACCTTCAATGGCAGTAGCGAGGCGCTTCGTCACATCTGGTAAAGTAACTAATTCTGCAACTTCATCAAACAGGTGTCGAATATCATTCTCAGGGGCATCTTCTAGCAACTCGGCAAAAAAGCGCGTGATTGCGCGCGTTGTCCGTAACACCCGCCCAACTTGCCCGAGTTCACTCCCATTCAGGGTCGCACCGATAGCTAACCGTTTCATATGCGGTTTTATATCCGCTAAACGAGCGACCGGAATGCCACCCTTTAAACGATACACTTCTGCCCCATCGTTGGTTTCATCTAAGGCCCGTTGAATATCCGCAACGCTGGTCATTGGGTGTAGTTCATTGAGTGCTTGTTGGCCCGTTGCCGAGACTAAGTATGGTGCTAATTGTTGTTTTACTTGTTGGTACTCTAACGTATTCAATACTTTGGAATTCACTGATATCCCTCCGAAGTTCCAATGAATTACGAAAAGCCGCAAAAAAACGGACAATGCAATTACTTGTCGGCATCATCCGTTTGCATTTTCAATAATTCAGCTTGTTTGTCAACCTGATCTGAAATCGCATTGAATGCGAGCAACGTCGCAATCTCCGTATCAGACAAATCGGGGGCTAATTTTTTTAATTGTGCCGCTTGCTCATTCATCATCCGCGTCACCGTTTGCATGTGACGGTCAGATGCCGTGCCAATGATCGTGTAAGTACGACCATCAATTTCCGCTTTAAAGCGGCGCTTGTTAGCAGTCATCAACATCCCGCTTCCTTTCAATAACAATTAATATTCTAGCATGGTTATCACAATTATGCGACAGTTAGAACCGTCTCATAATTTCTAAAAAAGCCCGCGGACATACGCCCACGAGCTTAATCTACTTTCGACTATTGCATGCCACCGTCATCGGCTAAGAAGGTATTCAAAACTTGCTCAACCATATCCCATTCGTCGTCCGACTCGATCAATTGTAATTCGCCATTGTCGCCATCTTCAGGATTAAAGATGTAGGCTTGAATATCAACTTCATCATCGGCCGCAGCATCAGCTGGATATAATAAAATATAGGAGTGACCGAAATCTTCTGAATCAAACGTGAACAAAATATTAAATAAGGTTTCGTTACCTTCGTCATCAACTAATGTGATCACATCATTGTCTTTACGATCTTGGTTTTGGCTCATGTTAGTTCCTCGCTATTCTTGTGTGAGTTTGCCGTGGCGATCCAAGTAGTTTTGCAAGATTAAACTTGCAGCTAGCTTGTCGATCACCTTTTTGCGTTTCTTACGTGAGGTGTTAGCTTCTTCAACCAACATCCGTTCAGCTTCAACGGTCGTCAGACGTTCATCTTCAAAGTCTACCGGCAAATGAAACCGGGCTGTCAGTAACTCGCCGTAATGTTGCGCCGCCTCAGCCCGTGGTCCCAAGGTATTATTCATATTCTTTGGTAGCCCTAGGACAAAGCCCCCAGCATCCAATTCTTCAACGAGTTCAGCAACCCGGTCGATTCCGAATTCCTCAGCATCCTCATTGATTCGAATAATTTCAACGCCCTGCGCCGTCCATCCAAAAGCATCACTAATGGCAACGCCAACAGTTCTGGAACCTACATCTAACCCCATCAACTTCATGCATCAACATCCTTATCTGCCTTTAAGTAAGACTTGACAAGTTCCTCGATAATCTCATCGCGCTGATGCTTCCGAATTAAGTTCCGAGCATCCTTTAAGCGCGGGATATACGCCGGATCACCGGATAGTAAGTAACCCACGATTTGATTAATCGGATTGTAGCCCTTTTCTTGTAACGCTTCATAAACTGTCGTTAACGTGTCGTGGACATCCTTAACGCTGTCATTATCGAAGTCAAAGTACATTGTTTTGTCTAATGAACTCATATCAAGCACCTCCCGCTAGTTTCCGCTTCTAATCTATTTTACTAAATGCCCATATGAAGTACAATCAATCCACTTTGATGTAACACATTCGTAATAATAACCCGGAGAATGCAGACGTTTTCTGCAAATCCATCCCGATTTACACTGTTTTTTCATATGCTGACATACCCCTGTTTCGAATGTTCGAATAGTTGAAGTCCAAAGCAGGCCCCCCTTGTAACCCAATCTTCTACGAGTTAAGCCGGTCACAAGGTGCCATAACATTAAAAAATCAGTACCGTTAGAACGGTCTCGTCCTAACAGCACTGATTTAATTGTTATTTTGATAGCTTTAACATAGCTAACCAACATAAAAAACAGGATGTGCAACCAAAGCAATCAGTCTTATTGTTCGGCAAGCCACTCATGCGCAGCTTTCAGCGCCGCTGGTAGTCCAGCAGGCTTCTTCCCGCCAGCTTGGGCTAAGGTTGGGCGGCCACCGCCGCCACCACCAACTTTTGGTGCAATGGCTTTGATCAAGTCACCAGCTTTGATACCTGCCTTGACCTTGTCATCACTAACAGCAACTAATAAGTTGACCTTTTCGCCAATGACCGTTCCAAGTACCAGTACGTCAGAATACTGCTTGGTCTTCCAAGTATCGGCCAATTGACGGAGTTGATCCATGCCAGAGACTTCAATTTGTTGGGCGATCAACGTCGTACCGTTCACATCGTCAACTTGATCAAAGACTGCCCCAGCCTGCTGTTTGGCTAAGCGACTTTCGAGGCTGGCCCGGTTCTGTTGTTCCGCTTTGAGATCGGCTTGTAACTGACTAACCTTGGCTGGCGTATCAGCTAACTTCGGTGCCTTGACTTGAGCAGCAACTTGCTTCAAGGTTTGTTCTTCGCCGTCAAGCAGTTCGAAAGCTTCCTTCGAAGTAACGGCTTCAATCCGCCGCGTTCCAGCGCCAATCCCTGTTTCGGAAACAATCTTAAATAGCCCCAATTCACTACTGTTCTTAACGTGGGTCCCACCATCGAATTCGATAGAATAATCACCAATTGAAACAACCCGCACAATTTTGCCATACTTTTCAGTGAAAACCGCAATTGCGCCCATCTTGTGACCAGTTTCTTGGTCAGTTTGAATAGCACTGACTGGTAACGCTGCCCAGATCTTATCATTGACGATTTGTTCAACTTTAGCTAACTCTTCGTCAGTCACTTGACCAAAGTGAGTAAAGTCAAACCGTAAATAATCAGGTTCTACAAGTGAACCAGCTTGTTTCGTATGTTCACCGAGAACGTCACGAAGCGCCTGGTCTAACAAGTGGGTGGCGGTATGATTCTTTTCGACTTTGTTGTGGAATGCCAAGTCAACGTTCAGCGTATAAGTCGCGTCTTTTCGCATTGGTTTCAACACTTCAACGGTGTGTAAATGCTGCTTGTTGGGTGCATTTTGTACGTCAGTCACTTTAGCCACCATTTCACCGGCATCATCTAAGATCACACCACGGTCGGCAACCTGACCACCCATTTCAGCATAAAACGGTGTCTTGCTGAAAATCATCTCAGCTTGACCACTGTCGACGTGATCAACCAGGGTCTCGTCAACAATAATGTCGTTCAAAGTCCCCTGCACATTCGTTAATTCGTCATATCCCACGTATTCACTTGGCGTTTTGATGTCGATCAAGAGACTCCGTTGGACGCCCATGGACTTGGCACTGCTACGTGCATTGCGCGCGCGGTCACGTTGAGCCTTCATTTCAACTTCAAAACCAGCTTCGTCGACATCTAAATCTTCGTCGCCAGCGTATTCCTTAGTTAGTTCGAACGGGAAGCCATAAGTGTCATATAACTTAAATGCATCCTTACCAGCTAGTGTATCGTGACCAGCCTGCTTGGTTTCCGCAATCAAGTTATTTAACAGATTCAACCCATCATTCAAGGTCTCATTGAAGCGACTTTCTTCTGAAGCCACGATCTTTTCGATATACGCACTATTTTCGAGCACGTCGGGATAGTGTGAGGCCATGATCTTACCAACAATCGGTACTAATTGGTCCAAGAAAGCTTCTTTCAAACCTAATTTTTGACCATGTAGGATTGCCCGCCGAATCAACCGCCGAATGACATAACCACGACCTTCGTTGGAAGGTAAGGCCCCGTCACTAATAGCAAACGTAATGGCCCGAGCGTGATCGGCAATCACTTTGAAGGACACGTCGTCCTGGGCGTTATCACCGTAGTGCTTGCCATCACTTAATTCTTCCGTCTTATGAATAATTGGGAGGAATAGGTCAGTTTCAAAATTGGTTTTCGCGTTTTGAAAGACCGAAACGACCCGTTCTAGCCCCATCCCCGTATCAATATTCTTACGCGGGAGTGGTTCGTAAGTACCTTCAGGAGTGTGGTTAAATTGCGAAAAGACAATGTTCCAAACTTCCAAGTAACGTTCATTTTCGCCACCAGGATAGTTTTCCGGGTCATCATCAGCTAAATTATTGAAAGCTTCGCCACGATCATAAAAAATTTCTGAATCGGGGCCAGATGGGCCTTGACCAATGTCCCAGAAGTTATCTTCGACTTTAATGATGTGGTCTGGTTTCACGCCAGTTGCTTCCCAGAATTTCGCGGCATCCGTGTCCTTGGGATAAACAGTCATGTATAACTTGTCAGGATCCCAGCCAAACCATTTTGGTGAGGTCAAGAGTTCCCAAGCCCAACTGATTGCTTCTTTTTTGAAGTAGTCACCAACTGAGAAATTACCAAGCATTTCAAACAACGTGTGGTGCCGCGCCGTCCGCCCAACATTCTCAATATCATTCGTCCGAATACTCTTCTGTGAACTCGTCATGCGAGGGTTATCCGGCACAACGGAGCCATCAAAGTACTTCTTCATCGTTGCAACACCGGAATTGATCCATAATAACGTTGGGTCATCCACGGGAACTAGTGATGCACTAGGGACAATCGTATGACCTTTTTCATGAAAAAAGTCCAAGTACATTTGCCGAATTTCACTACTACTTAATTTTTTCATTTAATTCTGGCATCCTCTCTATCATTCTTAATTTAAGGCAAAAAAACACCGTTGCTAGCAAAGACGCTGTTAACGCGGTACCACTCTGCTTGCAACGATGTGTTCGTTTACCTCTTAAGCTCATTAACGCTGAGACACGGACTAGTTTGCTAGTCATTACTTCTAGGTAGCATCTACCCCACACCGCACTTTTTCCAGCAACCAAAGTGTTTCTTGACCGATATGTGAGATAGATATGTCCTTACTTTGCAAAGTATAGAAAACTTGTGGCAACTTGTCAATACACCACTCAGTTATTTTGCATTAATCTATCCGGATGCACGTCAATTAAGACTTACGATCCTTGCGTTCCTTGCGGGCAGCCGCTCGTTGTTCGATGCGGCGGTCCATCCGCGCCTTATCGCTGATCTTTTTACGAATGCGGCGTTTGTAACCCGGCTTGATCTTTTTCTTGGACTTTTTGACGTAACCAATCAAGGTTGGGTCCAGTTTTTCCTGTTTTGGCCCCCGTTTAGCCCGACGATTACGGTCATATGAATCCACAATCTCACCATCACGAATCGCCTTCGGTTTGAACTTGATCCCCATTGCTTCAACTGCACTGACCTTGGCTTCTTCGCCTGGGCTATATAACGTAATCGCAGTCCCCGCCATTCCATTCCGGCCGGTCCGGCCAACACGGTGAATGAAGAATTCTAAGTCATTCGGAATATCATCATTGATGACGTGTGAAACACCTTCAATATCAATCCCACGGGCAGCTAGATCAGTGGCAACAACAAATTGATACTTCAATTGTTGGACGTCGCGCATAACCCGCTTTCGTTCACGTGGTTGAATATCTCCATGGATCATTGCGACCGTTAAACCTTGTTGGCGCAAATAATGGGTCAACTCTTGAACTCGTTCCTTCGTGTTAGCAAAAATCAACACGAGATACGGTTCACCAATCGTCAGCAAGCGATAAATAATACTGTTTTTATCGTGACTCTTGGTGGAAATCAGCCAGTTATCAATAGTCGGACTAATCACAGATTCTACTGGAATTTCTTCCATAACTGGATTGTTCATGTACTTGCGCAAAAATGGCGTTAATTTTTGTGGCATCGTGGCTGAGAACACCAACATTTGTAAATCAGCAGGCATTCGGCCAGCAATCTGGTCAACCACGTTCAAAAAGCCCAAGTCTAGCGTCATATCGGCTTCATCAACTACTAGCTGAGTCGCACGATGCACATCGAGTGCCTGGGAGCGCATTAAGTCCAGAATCCGTCCTGGGGTCCCAATAATCAACTGTGGTTGGTGCCGATTTAGCTTTTCAATCTGTTCCTGCTTATCAGTCCCACCGACATAGAGTCCAATGTGAATGGCTTTCGGGCTGTGTTGGATCAACTGTTTAGCAGCAGTCTGAATCTGATAAGCTAATTCACGGCTGGGCGTTGTGATAACTGCCTGCACGTAACGTTCATCAGCATTCAGTTGATTGATCATTGGCAGTAAAAACGTATGCGTCTTACCACTCCCAGTTGCTGACTGACCGATAACGCTGCGGCCAGCAGCAATCACTGGAATCAACTTTTCCTGTACCGCAGTCGGTTTGCGGAAATTGATGTCAGTCAGTGCCTGCATCAAGAACGGCTGCAATTTAAAATCTTCAAAACTTGCGGTCATATTTAAACCTCTTTCTCATAATGGCTAGCGACTTGGTCGAGTTCTCGCACTACCGTTTCAATTTCTTGTTGGTCTTTAGCCTTGGCACCGCTCGCTAATGCGTGGCCCCCACCATCATGGTTCTTGGCCACACCGTTGATTGACGGTCCCTTTGAACGTAACCGAATACGGAAGTCACCTTCCTTTTGTTGAACAAAAATCGCCCAGCACTTAACCGTATCAATACGCCCAGGTAATGGGACAACCCCAGCAGTACTAGCATCACCGATTGCAAATGAATCGAGAATCGCATTCGTTAAAATAACGTAAGCTGCACCCGAATCCAACTGTGTCAGATGTTCATAAACGTAGGCCGACAACCGTGCGACTGGTAACGTGATGGTATCTTCAATACGATTGACAACTTCAGCATCCGCACCGGCTTCCATTAAGGCCGCTGCTGCTCGCATGGTACTAGGCTTGGTCGCAGAGTATAGAAAGCGACCGGTGTCCCCAACGATGCCGGCATACAACAACCGAGCGGCGTTAGCCGTTAGCGTTAACTCCGCCGCAAGGGGTGCGTACCAATTATAAATCATCTCACTCGTACTGGAAGCATCAACGTCGACCCACTGTGGGTCACCGAAAGCGTCATCGTTTGGGTGATGATCGATTTTAACAATTGTCTTACCTTGATTCCAAAGTTCACCATCAATTCGGGGCTGATTAGCGGTATCAAGAATTAATACTAGTGCGTCTTGATAGTCCGCTTCGGTAACCTCATCCATTTGTCCTAACCAGTCAAAACCATGGTACTGTTTTCCAGGTGTCAATACCCGCTTCGCAGGAAAGCTAGCTTTAATGATAGCTGCTAACCCTAACTGGCTTCCGATGGCGTCTGGGTCAGGTCGCTGATGACGATGAATGATGATTGTTTTTGCTTGTTTAATTAAGTCAAAAATTGCTGTTTGGACGGTCATAAATGAACCTTCTTACTCTCATAATTTACTGGTGGCGATTAAACTGTCACAGTACTCCAGTATACCGAAGAATCCGCGTCGCGCCAAATAAATTAATTATCATTTGGATAAAGTGGTAACGTTAAGTTCTCAAACGCCAGTGGTGCCAAGCCAGTTAGCGTGATCCCTAACAGGCGGATGCCAGAGTTAAAATGATCATCGACCACCTCTTCAAAAATCTCTTCGGCGTACTGCTCAAACAAGGCCGCGTCATTAGGTATGAATTCACCGAACGTTCGCCGCTTGGTAATTGTGACAAAGTCACCGTAACGCAACTTGAGAACGAGTGTTTTACCGTGGCGCTGATGCGATTGCATGCTAGCTGCTACCAACTTAGCGATGGCCTTCAAGTGCGTATTAACTTCCGTCGTCGATTGGAGAAACGGTCCAAACGTCCGCTCTTTGCCGATTGATTTCCGTTCACGTAAATACTCGACTGGCCGATCATCACTGCCGCGCACTCGCCGGTATAAAATATAGCCCAACTTGCCAAATTGTTTGATTAGGTCTAATTCAGACTGTGCGTATAAATCCTGTCCAGTCTTGATTCCTAAATCGTGCATTTTAGGTACCGTCTTTTTACCGACACCCCGAAATTTCTCGATGGGTTCACGTAACAAAAATGGTTCTGCATCCTGTGGTAATACGATCGTCACACCCGCTGGTTTTCGATAATCTGATGCTAGTTTGGCAATGAATTTGTTGTAGGAGATTCCCGTTGAACAAGTTAAATGTGTTTGATGCCAAATTTCTTGTTGTAATCGGTGCGCCAGTTCGACCGCACTATGGATGTGTTTCTTATTCGTAGTCACATCCAAGTAAGCCTCATCAAAGGCAATTGGCTCAATCATCTCTGTATACTCATGGAAAATACGATGAATCTGCGCCGAAACTTCGCGGTACAACGGAAAGTTGGGCGTCTTAAATACTGCTGTTGGGCAGAGTTCTAATGCTTTAGCAGCTGGCATCGCCGAGTGAACACCAAATTGGCGGGCAACATAGTTAGCCGTCGTCACAACGCCTCGCCCACCTGTCTGCCGAGGATCATGCGCGATCACTAACGGCTGCGTCTTGTAGGCTGGATGCTCCCGCTCTTCGATCGACGCATAAAACGCGTCCATGTCCACATGAATAATTTTCCGACTCGTATCCACCCGAATAGGCGCTTCAACAATTGACTGTGCCATCCGCCGCCCCTCCAATCCTTAGTACTTTCATTATACACGAACATACGTTCAAAAGCGCGTTTCAAGACCAAAAAATAAGCAAAAAAAATAAGCGGTCATCAGTAATGATCGACCACTTATGGTGTAAACCTATTTTGCTTCAGAATCAGCATTATCGTCGGCGGCTGAGCTTGCCGATTCAACTTCAGAAGTAGCAGCTGATTCAGCCGCTGCCCCAGATTCTGGTGCAACTGTCTTAGCTTGTGCATCTTCGGCTGGAGAAATCTTAGCAACAGCGTTCAAATCAAAAACCAAGTAGATGCCATCACAGTCTAAAGTAACTGTTTTTTCGGTTTCGTTAACTTCATCAACGACCCCGTGCAAGCGACCAATTGTCGTAACCTTGTCACCACGTTTGATTTTGCTTAACATTTGTTGATGTTGTTGTTGTTGTTTCCGTTGTGGACGGATCATGAAGAAGTATAAGAATGCGAACATGACCACGATAAACAGAATTGATGCCATTTGACCCATTTAATATCGCTCCTACTCTAATTAAAAGTTTGACTATCTTTAACTTTAACAAATTACAGTCTGAAATACCAGTAGCACTAAAAGTTTTTCGGGTTTTTATCGTTAAAACCGTACATTTCAAAGAAGTTCTGGCGAAACTCCAGTAAATTATCATCCATAATGGCTTGACGAACTTGCTTCATTAAGTGTAACAAGAAATATAAGTTATGATAACTCGTCAAACGCAAACCAAACGTCTCGTCCGCCTTAATCAAATGACGAATATAAGCACGCGTGAAATTACGACAGGTATAACAATCACAATTATCATCTAACGGGGTGAAATCGTGAGCGTAGGCCGCATTTTTGACAACTAAACGCCCATGGGACGTCATGCAAGTGCCATTACGGGCAATCCGAGTCGGTAAGACACAGTCAAACATATCGACCCCACGAATTGCACCGTCGATCAAGGCATCCGCAGAGCCAACTCCCATCAAGTAACGGGGTTTATTTTCTGGCAATAGTGGCGTCGTGAAGTCTAAAACATGATTCATCTCAGCCTTCGATTCACCCACTGATAAGCCCCCAATCGAGTAGCCTGGAAAGTCCAAGCTAACAAGATCTTTGGCACTCTGTTCACGCAAGTCTTTAAAGCCCGCACCTTGAACAATCCCAAACAAGCCTTGGTAATCAGGATGTTGATGAACCTTCAATCCCCGCTCTGCCCAGCGACTTGTCCGGGCAACTGACTTGCTAACATAGTCGTAACTTTCAAAGAATGGTGGGCATTCATCCAAACTCATCATGATATCTGGGCCAAGATCATTTTCGATTTGAATAGCCTTTTCAGGAGATAAGAACATCTTTGAGCCATTCAGATGATTCTTAAAGTGGACCCCTTCTTCCGTAATATCACGGTTTTTAGCCAGGGAAAAGACTTGAAACCCACCTGAATCCGTCAAGATTCCCTTTTTCCAATTCATAAACTGATGTAACCCGCCAGCTTCTTTCACGATTTGCTCGCCTGGCCGTAACCACAGATGGTACGTATTCGATAAGATAACACCCGCACCCATCGCGTCTAATTCTTCGGGTGCCAGTGACTTAACACTGGCTTGCGTCCCAACGGGCATAAACATCGGTGTTGGAAAGGTCCCGTGTGGCGTAATCAATTCGCCAAGGCGGGCTCCTGTGTGTTTTTCTTTCTTAATTAATCGGTATTTAATTGCCGGTTCCATATCTGTTCCTCCGTATTAAAATGTTGCTAAACTCAAATAATGATAGCACGAAATCCAGCCGTGAACCAGTCGCGGCAATTGGCGTGGGCACCCACGTGGCTTTAGTCAGTCTGTTAACAAAGCGTTCAAACGTCAAATAGTCGCCTCAAGAATGCATTTTAACTTCTTGAAGCGACTATTGACAATCTTTATTATCTCCAGAGCTAAAACGGCAGCTTGAAATTAGCGATACGCCTCGTATAATACGGCATTTTAATATTCAACCGTCATCCGTTTCAAAATAAGCGATCGCGTTTAAAGCCAGTTATACTAGTGAATAAACATCGCATCGCCAAAACTGAAGAAGCGATACTTTTCATCAATCGCATGTTGATAAGCCTTCAAAATCATATCACGGCCCGTAAAGGCAGCCACTAACATGACCAAGGTCGACTTCGGTAAATGAAAGTTCGTGATGAACGCATCAACGACTTTCCATTGATAACCAGGTTTGATAAAGATATCCGTCCAACCCGAATCCGGCTTGATTTCACCATCAAACTTACTACCAATGGTCTCTAACGTCCGGATTGACGTTGTCCCGGTTGCAATGATGCGCCCACCATTTTGCCGTACTTCATTCAACGTCTTAGCAGCATCTTCGTCCAATCGATAAAATTCACTGTGCATCTTATGATCATCGATATTATCTTCTTCAACTGGCCGGAACGTCCCTAGTCCGACATGCAGCGTCAAGTAAACCAACTTAATACCCTTGTCTTGAACTTTTTGTAAGAGTTCCTTCGTCCAGTGTAAACCAGCTGTTGGCGCAGCTGCCGAGCCATTTTCCTTGGCATAAACAGTCTGATAACGGTCTGGATCATCGAGTTTTTCTTTAATATATGGTGGCAATGGCGTTTCACCCAGGCTCTCCAAAATTTCCATGAAGATCCCATCGTAATGAAACTCGATCATCCGAATGCCATCTTCCTTTTCGGCCGTTACGGTCGCCGTCAACTTACCATCGCCAAATGAGATCACGGTACCGACCTTGGCACGTTTGGCAGGTTTCATGAGTGTCTCCCATTCATCACCTTCCGTATTATGCAATAATAGGACTTCAGCGTGACCACCAGTTTCAGGTTTAACACCATACAAACGAGCTGGCATAACGCGGGAATTATTCATAACGACCGCATCGCCTGGATTGAGTTGATCAATAATATCGTAGAAATGCTTATCTTGCATTTCGCCCGTTTGGCGATCCAATTCCAACAACCGTGAACTATCCCGTTTTTTGATTGGTGTCTGGGCAATCAGTTCATGTGGTAAATCATAATCAAAATCTTCAAGTGTTAAACTCATGTTGTGACCTCTTATCTTTATTTATTTTCTGGGTATGGGAATCCCAAATGCTGATAACCTTTAATTGTAACAACGCGTCCACGTTGTGTTCGCTTCAAGAACCCAATCTGGAGTAAGTACGGTTCGACCACTTCCGCGATTGTATCCGTTTCTTCACCAATATTGGCCGCAATCGTAGCAAGCCCGACCGGACCCCCGTCATAATACTCTAGCATCGTTCGTAAGAGCTTATTGTCAGTCTCGTCCAAGCCGGCATCATCTACGCGTAAATATGTCAGTGATCGCGCCACGATGGCCTCATCAATGGCGTCTTGATCCGCCACTTCTGCAAAATCACGAATTCGCTTGAACAAGCGATTAGCAATGCGGGGCGTTCCCCGTGAGCGACGCGCAATTTCGTGGGCACCCGATGGTTTGATACTCGTTTGAAAAATATCTGCAGTCCGCTTAACGATATCTTCCAAATCAGCAACTTCATAGTACGCCATATGTTCGACGATTCCAAATCGGTCACGTAACGGAGCTGACAGCATACCAGCTCGGGTGGTCGCGCCAATCAGCGTAAACGGCGGCAGTGGAAAGTGCACGGGATGGGCGGTTGGCCCCTGTCCGACCACGATATCGACAAAAAAATCTTCCATGGCCGAATACAACATTTCTTCAACGATTTTCGGTAACCGGTGAATTTCGTCAATAAATAAGATATCACCCGGCTCCAGTTCATTCAAGAGCGCAACCAAATCACCTGGCTTTTCGATTGCAGGGCCACTGGTCGTGCGGATATTGACCTGCATCTCGTTGGCGATTACCATCGCTAGCGTGGTCTTCCCTAATCCCGGTGGACCATACAGCAAAACGTGATCCAAGGATTCCTCACGCTTGCGGGCCGCTTCAATATACACTCCTAATTCGTGCTTGACCCGGGCCTGACCAATATACTGGGCTAACGTTTGCGGACGGAGCGATTTTTCTAATGACGCCTCTTCGTCATCGGCTTTGTCACCGGATAATAACTTGTCATCGTCCATTTAGTTACCCCTCCCATCTACTTCTTCATCAATAGTCGTAGTCCTTCACTCAACAAGGTGTTCGTATCGGCCCCTTGTGTCTGACTAAACGTCTCCAACTTCTTAGTGACCTTCTTGACATCCGCTTTCGAATAGCCAAGAGCTTCCAGAGCCGCCAACGCGTCCGCTAACGCGCCATCAACAGCAGGAGCATCCACATCGAGCGCAGTTTGACCAGTCACATCAACGTTTAGATCGTTTAATTTACCTTTCAAGTCCAGCACGATTTGCTGAGCTGTCTTCTTGCCCACGCCAGGAAAACTCGTCAGATAAGTCGCATTCTCTTGATTGATGGCTTGGATCAGACCTGCATGGTCGTTGTTGGCCAAAATCGCGAGGGCCGACTTCGGACCAATTCCCGAAACCCCGAGCAACTTTTCGAACAACGCCTTCTCGTCAGCATCAAAAAAGCCAAATAGGCTCATGCCATTTTCGCTGACGGCTTGATGGATATACATCTTAACTGCTGTTGGGCCCACCTGGTAACGGTATGGATTAGCCGTTAGCACTTTATAACCAATGCCGCTGACCTCAATCACCACATAACCGGGGGTTACATCGGTCACTTGACCGAGAAAATATTCGTACACCGAAAAAACTCCTTTAAATAAAACGTATGTTTGCTTGCTAAATTGTACCACATTTTCACAGTGGCTTAACACTGGTGCACCGATAAAAAACAAATTTTAATGTTAAATCAATTTCACCTCGATTGACGGATTTCGTTGCAAGAAATGCTTGCCGCCACGTTAACGTCATGCTATGCTCAAAGTCCTAGGGAGGTCTCGCTATGCAACTCAAACCGTTTAAAGCGGTGTTACCAACCACAACTGGTCAAACTAAAATTCAAACAGCTGCGACCAATTGGGACAGCCAGGATACAATGACGACAACCGAAGCCAGCTATTACTGGTACGAACTCACACTCAACGGTGTTCACCAGTGGCGCTTAATTGGCAGCTGGCCGGTGGATCAAACCGTGACGACCATGGTTCCCGGCACGATCAACACAGTCCTTTACCCACAGCAGCCCGTTATCGAGATGTTGATTGACGACTGGGTCGGTCATTTTGCCCCGGTCGTCGAGGTGACGGATACCGCGCACGTCACACATCGACTCTGGCAGATTACTGAGTCTGAGGTCAATACCGACATCACAACGGCCATGGCACCCGTTATCCCGCAGAAAACGTGGTTGACAACGGTCAGCACGCCACTCGTCATGTTAGTCTCAACCAGTGAATGGCAAAAATTAGTCACTGCACCGGTCATTCCCGAACAATTAATTGCGTTAGCGACACCTCATAATTAACCAGTCGTGGCTGTTAATTGTGAATTTCGCTATGGCATACATTCGTTTGTGTTCCATCTAACGTTAAATAGGCTTCTTAGGAATCAAAGTTAATTCCTAAGAAGCCTATTTTAATACCGATTTACTCAATTAAGATTGTCTGACACGTTTGTGAAGCCCCCACCAGCAGGCAATCAGTATGCTAATCACACCACCAATAATACTCGACCATATGCCGATTTTTAGTCCTGGTGTGTGATACGTCAATCGAATCTGGTGCCGGCCGGCTGTCAACTTGGCCCCCACAAACCCTTTGTTGACAACTTGAGTCCTAACGGTTTGACCGTCAACTCGTAGCTGCCAACCAGTCGAATACGGAATTGACGTTGTTAACACGGTTGCTGTCTTAGTCAGCGTGGTTCCCGTAATCTGGTTGTTCGTCACTTGTTGATGCTTCAACCCACTCGTCTGTAGTTGCCGCGTCCGTTGACGATAAGTCTTCCCAAGCGGTACAGCGATCAGTTTAGCGGACTTAAAATGCAAACTACGAATGCTCGTAAAGTTCAACGTAATCAGCTTACGCGCGTACTTGCTATACCCTAAGTTGATTACTGCTGATGTCCGGGGCTCATAATCTGACATATTCGTGGTACCCAACTGACTAAAGCTCGTCAAGTTATCCGTTATCTGAGCAGTTAAAGAATACCCACTAGCGCTCAAATTGCCCTTCAGACCATCGCGAACATCATCTAGATAATCGACTTTGGTATACGGACGGGCCGTGAACACGTTGGTATTTTGACTCGTTGTCAAGGCGTGCTTGATTGAGGAACGCCGATAACTGATGCCATCTAGCACAAGATAGAGTTCCGTATTTCGATACTTCTTAGGGTGTTGAATGGTCAATTGGTACGGTATCTGGTGCCCCTGCACATCACTGACCATGCTCGTTAACTCGTCGGCATTGTTTTCCTGATTTTTCTGGACTAACTTTTGATTAGCTGCAATCAAGTTCAACACGCGGTTTGACGGTGTCGTCAGGCCAGTTGCCGGCGTCAAACTTTCTCGTTGTTCCGGCGTTAATGTGATCGTATCTGCCGGTAACTTAGTCAACGCGTTGTTCGACGCTCCCGTTGCATGTTGATTGCGGTAAATAATCACCTTGTCCAACGTATCCAAAACATTCGTCGTATCCGCTTGAACCGTATAAGCGACGTTTTTTCCGGTAACGGTTGGCTTGACAGTCTTAACACCACTAACCTGCTGCGTAGTGACCGCACCTTGTAACAAGGCTTGCTCGCGGTCAACTGCGTTCAAGCGATTAAATTGGCGTTGACTAATCTGATGCTGCTGTGTATAAACTAACGGCAACGCATTCTTGGATTTTAACAAGATCGTGCCGGTATGATTACTCATGCCATAAATAAACTTGTCCGCAAAAATCTTCGGTTCGCCAGTTTTCATCTTAACAACCTCATATCCGGCTGGTAAGGCTTGTTTCTTCAACTGGTCCTCACGTGCAAATAAATATTTAACACCTAATAAGTTATACATCGTCGTCCGACCGTCCAACGAACCGAGTGGCGAGTTCATCGCATACTCTGAGTTGCCTAAGGCCTGACTAAATGCCCCCACGTAACCATTTTGAACTGAAAAATACGATCCAACCGTGTGAGTTCCTAACACCATCGGCACATCACTCTCAGCCGAACGCATCGTATAGTAGTTGGGTGCCAAAGCCGTTCGATAAAATTGGCTAGTCGTGGTTAAACTTTTTTGCGCACCATCAAAATAATTTTTGACCCATTTCATTGCCGCGCCCTGCCGCAACTGCTCAGTACTATTAGAATTAGTATTGATACTCAACCAGCCCAGTCCGTTATTCGCCAGGTTCAGCGTGACAATTCCCAGTAATAACACATAAAATTGCCGATTGGTCAATTTTAAGGATTGTTTGGCCAGCAGGACCCCAATTAACGCTAACAAGATGAGATATGTCGCAATATCATGTTTGCGGATATTGAGATAGAATCCATTGATCAGCCAAATAATGACAAGCAGACCGCCACTAATACCAGCCAACCATTTTAAATCAGCCGCTGTCAGAGCAGTGACTTGGTCCATAAATGCCATCGTCGCATAAGCAAACACGAGGGTTGCCATCAACAACCATCGATTAGAAGGTGTTGAAAAAACGTTGAATACGGCCGCAAATTGAGGCAACAAAATACCCAACATCATCACGACCAGTACCCAATTAAGCACCCAATAGCGTCTGAAATGACGTAGTGTATAAATAATTGCAATAAAGCTAATGCTACTCAGCCCGAGGGTCACCCAGTATTGGACACTGCCACCATTGGTCAACAGTCGATTGGGTAAATTAACGTAATAATTGATGGGATAACTCGTCAAGCCATTCGCAAAGTTAAAACTCGCACGCGTTGCCGTCAACATCGCGAGCAGCGTGGGCACTAGTAAGATGCCTGCCATCGTGACACCAAGACCAACTGCCACTAGTAACCGCCAAAATAACTGTCCAAACGACCGCATCGTTAAATGGTCACGACGACGTGACCAGAAACGCACCAAAGCATAGACTAAACCGCCCAATGCGAGTAAGTAAGCAAAATAGAAGTTACTCAAAATTACAACGGCGGTAATCAGACTGAGTGGTAACCAATGTCGGCCTCGTAAGACCCGTTCAATCGCCCAACACAGTAGCGGAAACCAAATCATTGGTAACAAGAAAAACGGGTGGTGCATCCCAACATAGAACGTATACGCGGTAAACGTATACGTCAAAGCTCCAATCAATTGACTGATACGTTTGAACTTGAACTGCCGACTGAAACCTAGAAAAGCAAGTCCAACGAAGTACAATCGCAGCAAGATCAACGCTTGGTAGGCCCATTCCAAATGAGCGCGCGAAACAAACGCCACTAAATAATTAAACGGATCACCGACCACGTAGTAGGAAAAAGTCGTCAGTTGATCGGCCCCCAAGCCGAGATTCCATGACCAACTGAATAATTGTTGTGGGTGGTGCTGTAAGATCCGCTGAAATTCCAATAAAATCGGGAAGTGTTGGGCGATGCCATCCACTTCCCAAATCAATGTCCGGCCGGCTAAGAAAAGCCCACTGTAAGTAATCGTCGCAATAACCACAAACATCGCCGTATACCAGACGACTAGTGGTATCTTCCGTACTGTCTTCAAATCAGGTGCCCCTATCTTGTAATTACGTCGACAACGCAATCCCCATATTTTGCCATCTCAAACAATGTTTCTATTTTACCATGAACAATTTCGTCTCGTGATGTTCAGTTTGAATCTTAATAAATTCGTGATTCACAGCTGTCCCATCAACAACTAACGCCAATCCCAGTTATCTAAAGTTTCAATCTTAGTGGTCGCCGGATAACTCCCAAACAACTGTACTAAAGGTTGTAAGCCACTCACAGCATTATCACGTTGTAAGTTGATCGTAGCGATTGCCGCTTGATCATGACGGTTAGGATCGAGCTCAAAAGCAGCAACTTGCTCATATAAATTCAGCGTAATCAATTTGGCGTCCCGCGCACTTGGATGCGCATTTAATTCCCACAGCGTCTTGCGCCCGGCCACGAACGCGGGCGTGGCCTCTGGTAAATCTGCCAAAAAACAATATGCCGAATAAACCTGGCGATAATAAAGTTTGGTCATATCCAAAACAATCAACTCCCAATCATGTTGAGTGGTCCAAGCACCCGATACGCGCTCACCACTCATTTTAATCAATGATAGCTAACTATTTAAACCAATTCAATCTGAAATTTTACAACTCAAATTAGTGTCACAAACGCCACTTTCCCAATCTTAAAGTTGTTTTTTAGACCGCAATACTGGCGACAATAAAAGTGTCCCTAGGTTTTTTAACCTAGGGACTACTCAACATTGCTATTTTTATTCGATAACACATTCGATTCGTGATTATTCAGTATCAGTCATGATTAAAACGTGCCATTTCTTAAGTTCAAAAGCAACCAGCTTAAGACCGCTGGAAAAAGTTCGGACTAGCGTAGACTTGCTTGGTGTGTGCGCCTTACACCGACTTCCAGGCATTTCTGCCAATTGCCGGAACGTGGTGGGCACAGATTTGAGCCGAAAAATCACGTCTCAAATACTGGCCTTTCACTAACCAAGCACAAGACGCTTGCTAAGTGAAATTTCACCACTGAGCATTGGCCGAAACGCCTTCCAGTCGGGACAGTATTCGAATGGCAGACGGTGAGGTACCCAACTTTTGATGAATTGGTCGTTGCTTTTCATAAACGGTAATTTTGTCAATCAACTGTCAGACTAAAAATAATATTGAGATGGCTCACTAATCCTGAATCGGTATAGTAGGATTTAATCTCTTGACAGAGTGCTTAATGCACCTAGCGCTTTGTTTAAACTTCCAGCATCAAAATAGTCAGCGACTAATTGTACCAAATTAGGTGGTCGTTCATCAGCCATTCGAGCAGTTTCCCGACCGGAGGGGCTGGGTGGACAATGCTCAGTAGCCAAATTATTCTTAGCTGGAAGTGGTCTGCTTCCGGCTTAGAATAAGACTCGTATTTGAGATGACGCGGGTTATGCGTTAGCTCAAATCGACGTCGGCTGCGTTCCAGCAATTGTCACCCAGCCCCGGAGGTCGGCATAGGACGCACACCGGCTGACGAACAACAATCTAAACTTGGCACGTTTTAATCATAATTCATGAAATATTTACTTGCACAATGCGGATCGATTACGAATCATACTAAAGTAACGAGTACGCCGCCAATAATCACTTTAATCACGTGCTTCATGACTATCCTGAATTCGTTTGAACATCCGTTCCATGTCTGAATTCGTGAAGTGTACCGTCACCGGGCGGCCATGTGGGCAATTGAACGGATTCTCGCAGGTCGGTAACTTGGCTAATAACGCGCGGGCCTGCTGATCATCCAAATGGTGATTGGCCTTGATTGCCCGTTTACAGGACATCATGATAGCTGACTTTTCCCGAAATTGGGCGACCGTCAACTTATCATCCTGTAAGAGCCAATCAATCATTTCACGAATCGTATCTTCTTCTTGCCCAGCTTTGAACCAGGTCGGATGGGCATGAACAATGAAGCTGTTGCCGCCGAATGATTCCAGATGAATCCCTAATTCTGCTAGTAACGGCAATTTTTCCTTGATCTTTAAAACATCGCTCGTCGGGTAATCTAAAATAATCGGAACCAATAAATTTTGTTGATCCGCACTAACCTCACCTATCGCTTGGCGATAATATTCATAGTTGATTCGCTCCTGGGCCGCATGCTGATCCAAAATGTACATACCATCATCCGCCTCAGCTAACAGATAAGTCCCGTGCATCTGACCAAGATAGCGTAACTGTGGAAAACGTTCCGTATCCGGCGCTTCACTAGTCGGCGCGCTTGCAGCCGTGCTGGTTTCTAACGGTTCAGCAGTTTCACCAAAGGGTAAAGCGCCTGATTCTGACTGGTAACGCTGGTCAAATGCTTGAACTGGAGTAGCTGTCAGTTCGTCGCGATGGCTAATCATAATCGGCGGGTTGGCAGAGCTTGCCGCTGATTCTGACGGAACAACCGCACTAACTGCTGCACGGTTTACCGCTGATGGCTGTGCTGAAGTAGTACTTACCATGGTCGTTGCCGAGCTGGGCTGCATGGTTGCCGCTGCCAGCGAGGCTGCAAACTGCTCAGTCGATGCCGGCGTTGTCTTATCCGCTACTTGATACTGTGACGAAACGGCGTTCAAATCCATCGCCAGCTGGTCTGTATTTAGATGTTCACGCCGATGGCTGCCAAGATTGGTCAATGCTGACGGAATCAAGTTCACATCCACTAACCGGTCCGTAATCGTGGTGCTGACCAGTTTGGCTAATTCTGGTTCCTTACTCAAACGGACTTCTTGTTTCGTGGGATGAACATTGACGTCCACCAATAAAGGATCCATTGTTAAAGCGATCACCGCGATTGGATAACGGCCGACCATCAACTTAGAACCGTAACCTTTGATGACGGCTTTGGTCAATTGCTGGTTCTTGATAGCACGACCATTAATCAGAACAGTAATATACTGGCGACTGGCCCGCGTCAGCTCAGGTAAAGCCACAAAGCCACTCAATTTAAAATCAGTGGTCGATCCTTGAATGGCAACCATCTTGCGCGCATTTTGGACACCGTAAATACCAGCAATGACTTGTTGTAAGTCACCGCGACCAGCCGTTTTTAGTAGCTCTTTCGCATTATGAACTAACCGAAATGCCACCGCTGGATAGCTAAGTGCGATGCGGTTAACCACGTCTAAAATATTCGCTAATTCCGTTTGGGGGGACTTCAAATATTTTAGTCGCGCAGGTGTATTAAAAAACAAATCGGTGACGGTAATGTCCGTCCCTTGCCGCAACGGAGCGGGCGATTGTTGTAATAGCTTACCGCCGCGATAATGAATACTCGTCCCAGTGGCGCCGGTACTCGTATTCATCACCACGTCCGCTACTGACGCAATACTTGGCAACGCCTCACCGCGAAAACCTAAAGAATGGACGCGAAACAAATCTTCACGTGATGTGATCTTACTCGTCGCATGCCGTTTAAAAGCGGTCAGGACTTCAGCGTCATCAATACCGTCACCGTCATCGATAACCCGAATTGACTGAACGCCCGACTCTTGCACCAAAATATCAACCTGTGTCGCGTGCGCATCAACAGCATTTTCAACCAGTTCTTTAACGACCGAGGCGGGCCGCTCCACAACTTCGCCGGCAGCAATCTGGTCAGCCAGCACAGAAGATAACTCATGAATTTTCCCCATTTCCATCGGTCCTTTCACATAAAATAATTAAGCTCGTGTCCTGCACGAACATTTTCGATTACCCCAACTAGCAATAACTGACTAGTGTTGACCTACCTGTCCGTCAGACGCACCAATAGCTCATCATAACAGCTTATTGCGCTCATTTATGATGAGTTAAAATGCGCCTACTTGCCTAATTTTTGTTGCCATTTATACAGCTGGTTCATTACATCCATCGGGGTCATCGCCATCAAGTTCAACGTCTTCAGCTGTTGTAAAACCTTTTCACCCTTCGCATCCGTCACCGCCGGCTCAGCAAATAACGACAGCTGTTCATCACCGGCTTCAGCGACCGGAGCTTCGGAAACCGGGGTCTCCGATTCTACTGGCTGTGACTCATCGGCGGCCTCAACCGGCATTGAAGCCGCTGTGTTAGGTGCCACGCTATTAGCAGCATCACTAGCAGCAATCGAAGCCGCTGTCGTCGATACCGTACTCGTTTGATTTTCCAAACTCGTTAAAATCTTATTGGCCCGTTCCAATAAACTCGTTGGCATCCCAGCCAACTTGGCAACGTGCACCCCGTAGGACTTATCGGCGGCCCCGGGCTCAACTTTATGCAAGAAGACGAGCTCGCCATCCTGTTCAGTCGCACCCACATGCACGTTTCGTAACCCGGATAATTCTTGATCTAACGCGGTCAACTCATGATAATGCGTCGAGAACAGTGTCTTGGCATGAATATGGTTATGCACAAACTCAATAATTGCTTGGGCAAGCGCCATGCCATCGTAAGTCGCCGTCCCCCGGCCAATCTCGTCAAACAACACTAGACTATTGGCTGTCGCATGTTGCAAGGCATTATTGGCTTCCTGCATCTCCACCATAAACGTACTTTGACCGGAAATTAAGTCATCCGTGGCACCGATACGTGTAAAAATTTGGTCAAAAATTGGAAGTTGCGCTGATTTAGCCGGTACAAAACAACCAATTTGCGCCATGATGACCGTCAATGCTAATTGACGCATGTACGTACTTTTACCGGACATGTTAGGACCAGTAATCAAAAGGACCGTCTCATCAGGTGACATTGTCACGTTATTTGGGACGTAACTCTGGTTACCCATCACTTTTTCAACGACCGGATGACGACCATCAACGATCTTCAAATCATGTGATTTAGTTAATTTCGGTCGAACAAAGTGGTAATCTTCACTAACGACGGCGAAACTTTGCAAGACATCAATTGCTGCGACCGCCTTCGCCAATGTTTGTAGCCGCTGAATTGCCTTTTTAACCGTTTCACGAACCTTTGTGAAGAGTTGATACTCAAGATCCGTAGAATGGCTCTCAGCTTCTAAAATCAGGCTTTCATGCGATTTCAGTTCAGGAGTACTAAAGCGTTCAGCATTCGTTAACGTTTGCTTACGTTCATAGCGGTCCTTCGGTAATTGGGCCAAGTTGGCCTTCGTGACTTCAATATAATAGCCGAAAACCCGGTTAAACCCTATCTTAAGATTCTTGATACCGGTTGTCGCCCGTTCCTGGGCTTCCAACTCAGCAATCCATTTTTTCCCATTATTCATAGCATCCCGATATTGATCGAGTTGCTCGTTATAACCATCCTTGATCACACCACCGTCCGTTACTGACAAAGGCGCGTCTTCAACGATTGCCGCGTCAATCAAATCCGCAACGTCTTCGACTGGATCCAGCTGATTAACTTCATCATTAAATACCTGCGTATCTAATTCCGATAAGATATACCGAATCTTTGGAATCTGACGCAAGGATGTCTTGAGTTGCACTAAGTCACGCCCATTCACGCTACCAAAAGCCACCCGGCCAGCTAAACGCTCCAAGTCATAAACTTTAGTCAACTCTTCTTGTAAGTTACTACGTTCAAAATAATGATCTAATAACGTCGCAACCTTATTTTGACGCGTTTCAATATCGGCCTTCACAATCAATGGCCGGTCGATCCACTGCTTTAATAGTCGTCCGCCCATCGCCGTCTTAGTTTCATCTAATAGCCACAGGAGAGTTCCCTGCTTTTTACCAGTTCGGATGGACTTCATTAATTCCAGATTATACTTGGAATTATGATCGAGTTTCAGGAAGTATGACGGCTCATAAGCGATCGCCTTTTGTAAGTGCGCGAGGCTCCGCTTTTGAGTCACCGTAATATACATCAATAACCGTTCCACGACCTGTTGTTCCAAATCGACCGTCAAGTCCTGAGTCAAGTAGCTCAATTCAGCCTGGGGGGTGACGTTATTCTGTTCTGAAATTAGAATTCCTAGCGTCTTAATTTGATCGCGCAAATCGCTAGCAACAGAGTCGTCGACCACAATTTCTTTAGTTTGCAAGCTGGTCAACTCGTTAATTAGGGTATCGTTAGTCGTTAAGACACTCGTTTTTAGTTCCCCAGTCGACAAGTCGGCGTACGCAAAACCATATTGTTGATCACGCTGAATCAGCGCAGTCAAGTAATTGTTCGTCTTAGCTTGTTCCGCGCCCCGTTCCAACGTCGTACCAGGTGTCACGAGCTGAATCACTTCGCGTTTGACCATTCCCTTGGCTAATTTGGGATCTTCCATCTGTTCACAAATAGCGACTTTGTAACCTTTATCTACTAAAATATCAATATAATTTTGCACGGCTCGATGGGGAACCCCACACATCGGTATAGGGTTTTCCGCCGAATGATTCCGCGTCGTTAAGGTCAACTCTAATAACTGAGCACCTTTAATCGCGTCATCAAAAAACATTTCATAAAAATCACCAAGTCGGTAAAATAAAAACGCATCGGGATATTGATTTTTAACTGCAAAATATTGACGCATCATCGGTGTATCTTTTGTTTTCTGTGGCACGCTTAATCCTACTTTCTATCGTAAATCTTAGTCATCAAAATATGGGTGGTCCGGATTAATCAAAATCCGGGCAATCTTTTTCGCCCGACCACTCTGACCATCAACGTCGATCACACAACCCGACAACACTGCCGGACTATCCTCTTGCACGTTGAAACGGGTCGGCATTTGTTCCAAGAAACGCTGAATAACATTCTCACGGGTCATTCCTAAAATACCATTATACGGACCCGTAAAACCAACGTCACTTAAAAAGGCCGTTCCATTGGGCAATACGCGTTCATCACTCGTCTGCACATGGGTATGGGTGCCGACTACCGCACTCACCTGACCATCCAAATACCACGCCATGGCTTCCTTTTCACTTGTCGTTTCAGCGTGAAAGTCGATGAAGATGTTAGGTGTCTCTTCCCGCAGTTGCTCGACCAATGGTTGGACAGTCGTAAAAGGATCCGCTAAATTTTGCCCCATAAAGACGTTTCCTTGAAGATTAATCACGGCCAACTTCACCGTATTGACCTTCACGATCGTATAACCAACCCCCGGAGTCGTCGCTGGCGGAAAGTTCAACGGTCGAATCAACTTCTTAGCACCATTAATAAAATCAAAGATTTCATTATTATCCCAGGTGTGGTTGCCCATCGTAATGACATCAGCCCCCGCAGTCAAGATGTCCTTATACACTTCCTGATTAATGCCGCGGCCGCGGGTGGCATTTTCCCCATTAACAATAGTAACTTGTGGCTTGTAGCGCCGTTTTAACTTAGGTAAGTACGTGGTGACCGCCGTTTGGCCGACATTGCCCATGACATCCCCAACAAATAGAATTCGCATAGATTGCTCCCTTGTTTTAACGTTATACCAATTATTTTAGCATTATTTAGCCTTGAAAACGTGATTGAATTCTGCTGGCAACTAAAAAAATGAGCTTAGGTCAAGACCTAAACTCATTTCCCGGTTATTTAGCGTAATCCACTGCTCGAACTTCCCGAATAACCGTAACCTTAATATGACCGGGATATTCAAGTTCATTTTCAATCTGCTTTTTGACATCGTGCGCCAAAACCGTTGCCTGTAAATCAGAAATCTCGTTTGGCTTAACGATGACTCGAATTTCACGACCAGCTTGAATCGCATAGCTCTTCTTGACGCCATCCTCATTATTAGCGATCGCTTCCAGCTTCTCGAGCCGATGAATATAATTCTCCAGCGACTCACTCCGAGCACCTGGCCGGGCGGCTGAAATTGAATCAGACGTCGCAACCAACACCGCGATAATCGACTTAGCTTCCACATCACCATGATGGGAGGCAATCGTGTTAATCACGACGGGGCTCTCTTTGTACTTCGTTGTTAATTCCACGCCAATTTCAACGTGGGAACCTTCGACCTCATGATCGACGGCCTTACCAATATCGTGTAATAATCCTGCGCGTTTCGCGAGTGTAACATCTTCACCAAGTTCAGCGGCTAAAACGCCCGCTAACTTCGCAACTTCAATTGAGTGATTCAAAACATTTTGACCATAACTGGTCCGATAATTCAGCCGACCAACAAGCTTGATCAAGTCAGGATGCATCCCGTGCAATCCTAAATCAAAGACAGCTTGTTCACCAGTTTCACGGATCTTTTCGTCCATTTCCTTACGCGCTTTTTCAACCATTTCTTCAATTCGAGCTGGATGAATCCGCCCATCTTGAATCAGCTTTTCAAGCGCGATCTTTGCGATTTCACGACGAATCGGATCGTAACCACTTAAAACGACGGCTTCTGGCGTGTCATCAATAATTAAATCAATTCCCGTCAGCGTTTCCAACGTTCGGATGTTACGACCTTCCCGACCAATAATCCGGCCTTTCATGTCGTCATTCGGCAAAGAAACGACCGAAACCGTGGTTTCAGAAACCATATCGGCAGCACTTTGCTGAATCGCTTGGACAATTAAGTTTTTGGCTTCTTTTTCAGACTGCGCTTTCACTTCGTCCGTATTTTCTTTAATTAACACGGCCCGTTCATGCGTTAATTGTTCGCGCGTTTGGGTCAAAATTTGATCGCGAGCTTGTTCTTGCGACAAGGCGGCGACCCGTTCTAACTCAGCTTGACGTTGCGTGATTAGTGAAGCTGCACTTTGTTGCTGTTGTTCAACGCGTTTTTGCTGATTGGCAATCTTATCTTCTTTTTTACCTAAAGCATCCTCGCGCTTTTCAAAAGTATTCTCTTTGTGATCTAAAGTTTCTTCACGTTGAAGCAACCGGTCTTCTTGCTTTTGAACTTCATTCCGACGTTGCTTTAACTCCGTTTCAACTTCAGCCCGGTAGCGATGACTCTCTTCCTTAGCTTCAAGGACTTTTTCTTTCTTATGAGTCTCCGCTGCCCGTTTGGCCTCAGAAATAATACCTTCGGCTGTGTTCCTGGCAACGTCCAATTCTTTTTCATGGACGTTCTTGCGTACATAGTAACCAATCCCATAACCGACAACAATTGCGATGACTGCGAGGATTATACCGAAAACATTCATGTTTCCACCTCCGCACCACCAAAATCCAGTTAACATAAAATCAACTACAAATTTTCAGATGTTATATTTTGATTATTTACACACTTGTTATTCTAATGTTAGAAACGAATAGTGTCAACTTAAAGTCTTATGGCAACCGCTCTCTGCAGGCTACTTTTGTCGTGCAAACAAGCTAAGTATGTACAAAAAACGCCCAAAATAAATATTTTGGGCGTTGCATAACAAACTGTCTATTTTTCGGTTGGTTGGTCGCCGAGATCGAGAGCAGTTTCCGCTGGTGTCGCTTTAGTGGACTTACTTTGACCCTTACTGCCATTCTTAGCAGTTCCCTTATCCTTAGCTTCTTTGGCCTGATCATCAGTTTCAGACGTTTCTTCACCAGTTGCATCCATACCGTATGCATCACGAACCTTTTGGCGAATCTCCGTCATGACATCAGGATGCTCGTCCAAATACTTCTTGGCATTTTCACGGCCTTGACCAATGCGATCGTCACCATATGAATACCAAGAACCACTCTTCTTAACAATATCCTTTTCAGCAGCCATATCAACAATTTCACCAGTTTGTGAGATACCTTGACCATACATGATATCCACTTCGGCACGCTTAAATGGCGGTGCAACCTTGTTCTTAACGACTTTGATCCGGACACGGTTACCAATAATATTGGTTCCTTCCTTGATCTGTTCTGCCCGCCGTACTTCCAAACGAATCGTGGCGTAAAATTTCAAGGCCCGACCACCAGGAGTCGTTTCAGGATTACCAAACATCACACCAACTTTTTCACGAATTTGATTGATAAATAACGCGATTGTCTTGGTTTTGTTCAATGTCCCTGATAACTTCCGGAGCGCTTGTGACATCAGCCGCGCTTGTAACCCAACGTGTGCGTCACCCATTTCACCTTCAATTTCGGCACGTGGCACTAAGGCCGCCACCGAGTCAACAACTAAAATATCGACCGCACCACTGGAAACTAAGGCATCTGCAATTTCAAGCCCTTGTTCACCAGTATCTGGTTGCGAAAGTAACAGGTCATCAATGTTGACCCCTAGGTGTTCCGCATAAACGGGGTCTAGTGCGTTTTCAGCATCGATATAGGCCGCCGTACCACCCTGCTTTTGAACTTCAGCAACCGCATGTAGTGCCACGGTCGTTTTACCTGAACTTTCAGGACCGTAGATTTCCACGATCCGACCACGTGGGTAGCCGCCGACACCCAACGCGTCATCTAAGGCCAACGATCCACTTGAAATCGTTGAAATAGTCGTCTGGGCAGCGTCACCCATCCGCATAATCGCCCCTTTACCGAAATTCTTTTCGATCTTTTTCAGGGCAGTATCTAGTGCTGCTTTCCGTGCATCAGCCAAATTATTTCCTCCTTTGGTGCTCGTTTCTAACTCTTAATATCATAGCTGTTCAAAGTTAGAATTGCAAGCAAAAAGCGAACAAAAGTTCGTATTATTTTTTTAAGTCCGTATCTTCATTCAATGCATGTCTCAATAGGTCTAACCCGGCCATCACACTGCGTTCCCGAATTTGTTGTCGATTACCAGCAAAATGGTACTGCTTGGCCTTCACGGGTCGATCACGGTAAGCAAGACCAATCCATACCGTTCCAGCCGGTTGACCTTCCAAGGTTCCTGGACCGGCAACGCCTGTAAAACTGATACCAACATCAGTATTTAGCTGCTGCTTAGCACCACTCGCCATGGCCTTAGCGGTCGCTTCTGAAACCACGCCCTCAGCGTCAATAATTGCTTGTGGAACGTTCACTAGCTGATGTTTGGCCTCATTCGCATACGTTACAAAGCCGCCTGGAAAGATTGCGGAGACCCCGGACACACTGCCGATGGTACTCTGAAACAGCCCAGCTGTTAAGCTTTCAGCGGCTGTAATACTCAGCTTAGCCGCAATCATTTGATTAATAACAGTAGTAACTAACGAGTTATCGTCTCCATAACCGTAAAAGTACGGCCCAATGGTAGCCTTGATCTGGTGGTCAACTTTGTCGATCATTCCCCTTGCAGCCGTTTCCGTCATAGCTTGGGCACTTAATCTGAGGGTAACCTCGTTAGTCTTGGCATAGGGTGCAATCGTAACCGCCTGCTGTTCATCAATCAAGGGTTGCAACCGGGTCGCCAATTCAGACTCACTGATGCCATAAAAACGCATCACTCGCGAATAGATTTGGGCTTGTTCCCCATATGCAGCTGCCAATTTCGGTTTTGCCTCAGAATCAAACATTACGGCTAACTCACGGGGTGGACCTGGCAATAACAAGAAATCAGCACTATTTTCTGACTGATAAAACGCACCAACAGCCATTCCGTTATGATTAGTCAACGGTTGCGCGCCTGCCGGATACAACGCCTGTAATCGGTTGTTGGACGTCATTACTTTGTCATTAGTGGCAAACCAGGCCGTAATTTTTTGCATTGCTGCCTGATCTTCAACCAAGGCAACATTCAAATAATGCGCGAGCGTCTGCTTCGTCAAGTCATCCTTGGTCGGCCCCAAACCACCCGTTAAAATAACTAAGTCATTCCGCTGGGCCGCAATTTCAATGACGGTCGACAAACGTTGCCGATTATCACCAACCACCGTTTGATAATAGCTATCAATTCCTAATTCGGCCAATCCACGTGCGATGTACGTACTATTCGTGTTCGTAATCTGACCCAGTAAAATCTCGGTACCAACCGCGATTATTTCTGCTTGCATGCCATATATGCCTCCCCGTAATCCTATCGATTACACTCAGTGTGGGCGCGATGATTAGCGTCCTACATTAAGTATATACGAAAATGACGATCGACCCCATTAAAAAGATTAGCATTTTCAAATACCTTCATTTGACATAACCTGCCAACGCGACTCATCGTTAAAATTATCGACTGACAGGAGTCATGATTAATTAATAAGGGCAACACGTTAATGGTATACAAAAACGTCTCACCGAATGCAAGACTCGGTGAGACGCTCATGATTAATTTTATTTGAAGCCATCTGCAAACACGTCACGATTCTGAACAAAATAATCAATGCCAGAATAAATAACGAAGAATAAGCAGATATATAACATAATTGCCGCAAATGGAATGTGGATTGCCGCAAATAAGACATTGTTCAGCAGCAGGAAGATGATGGCAATCATTTGTGTCGTTGTCTTAATCTTCCCGGGCATAGCAGCAGCCATCACTTTACCATTATTTTCAACAATCAATAATCGTAACCCCGTTACCGCGAGTTCACGACACATGATAATGGCAACGACCCAATCAGGGGCCGCATTTAACCGAACTAAGATGATGAACGCGGTCATTACTAACATCTTATCTGCCAGTGGATCCGCAAACTTCCCAAAATTCGTAACCAAGTGTTGACCCCGGGCAATCTTGCCGTCCGCTAAGTCAGTTAATGACGCAACCGCAAAAATGACAGTTGCAACCACTTGGGTGACTGGAATTGTTGTTCCAGCCCACACAACCTGTCCCCAACTAAGGGGTAACACCATAATAAGAATGAAAACTGGAATCAGAATAATCCGAAACACCGTTAATTTATTAGGTAAATTCAAAGTACCCGCCTCCTCCGCAACGTTATTTGATGGTCAAGGTAATCGTCCGAACTTGTGACGTACTGTTCTTCGGATTAAAATTGAACGCCTTACCATTGATTGTTACGGTCGTGGCAGTTGCGTTCCCAAACTGGAACTTAACCGTCGTAGCATTACTTGGTAACGTTAATGTATGTGAGCCATCCGCCTTTAGCGTTCCTTGCCAAGTCTGAGTACCGTTAGTCGTAACGGAAGTCCAAGCAGCCTTAGTAGACTTGATGACCACTTTGTTCTTATCCGCACCATTCGTCAAAGTATAAGCCGTATCGCTACTGCCGTTAGCCTTGATTGTTTGTTCCTTGGCAGAAGACGCTTTAGAACTAGACTTTGCTGATGAACTAGCTTTCGACGAACTCGATTGCTTCTTAGAACTCGAAACTTGTACAGAAGAACTGTCCGCACTCGTGCTAGAGCTTGAACCAGCGTGCGTGCGAACCGCCATAAACCAAATAAATAACAAAATCAAAACCACAATGGCAGTGACGATGATCGTTGGTAAATAGTTACGCACGCGGCTCGCTGGTGAAGCAGGTTGTTCGCGACTAGCAACCCGGGTAGGTTGAACTTCATCAACATTTTCAACGATGGTTTCAGTATGAACACTCGGTAATTGGTCTCGATATTCTTCTAACAACGCGTTACCATCTAAATCGACTGTTTCCGCATATTGCTTAACAAACGCCCGAACGTAAAAATCACCGGGAAGTTTATCGAACTGTTCATCTTCGATTGCAATCAAATAGCGTTTCTGAATCTTGGTGATTTGTTGCAAATCATCAATTGTGAGGCCTTTCGCTGTCCGGGCAGCCTTTAAGCGCGCCCCAATCGTTGTTGTTTCTTCGTTATTTTCACTCATTGACTTTTTCTCCACCCTAAGTCTATTTTCAAAATCTTACGGTTAATAGTATATCACAGCAACTAAATTTAGCAGCCCCATGACCATTAAATTTCAGATTTCCTTAACTCTTTGCTTGTGGTCGAATCTGGTATTCACTGATTGCCTGAGAAGTCAATAATTGTTCAGCAACCGTCTGCAAGTCTGCAAGGGTCAACTGATCAATTATACCCGGTTCATCAAAGATTGTCGCCGTCCCGAATAGCCGTTGATCATACCGGTTCGCGATTGCCTCCAAGGAGTTCGCCATGAAGACGACCCGCCCAATCATTTCCTTCTTGACTAATGCGAGTGCTGCTTCCTGACCAACTACAGCCGTCCGCCAGTTTTCTAGCACATCAATGATGGCTGCATCAAACTGGGCTGGATCATCCGTTTCACCACTAAAAGTGACAAAATTAAATCCAGACTGTAATTCGAAATCATAACCAAACGTATCATCGATGATACCCTGATCATATAATCGCAAATAATCTGCTGACGTATCGCCAAACAATAATTCTAATAAAACGTTAACCGCTGCACGGTACTTCAAAGCAGCAGCCCCCGCTTCAATCGGCAGCAAGCCTTTGACACCAACGATTGATTTGGCCCGATTGACTGGCATATCAATCGTCCGATAAGGAATAATGTCATGTCCATCCGTTGCGGTTTCAGGAATCTTACGTTCAATCGGTTGAAAGGCAGCAAATTTTTTAGTTGCTTGATTAGTCGTAATCCACCCTAACACTTCGTCTGGATCAAAATTACCAACCACAAATAACGTCATGTTCTCAGGATGATAGAACGTCCGATAAGCGGCGTACAAGTCATCAGCCGTTATCTTAGCAATCGACTCAGTCGTCCCCGCAATATCATATTGTAGTGGGTGGTTCGGATATAGATTACCAATCATTCCGAAATACAGGCGCCAACTTGGATCATCATCGTACATCTCAATCTCTTGCCCAATAATGCCCTTCTCCTTGTCAACTGTCGCTGGCGTAAAATACGGATCTTGAACAAAATCTAAGAGGGTCATGAGGTTGTCCTGCAGGTGCCGGGTAGCTGAGAACAAATAGCTCGTCTTCGTGAAGCTAGTGAAGGCGTTCGCGCTCGCCCCGTACTGACCAAAAATTTGAAACGCATCATGGTCAGCCTTCTCAAACATTTTATGTTCCAGAAAGTGGGCAATTCCATCTGGGAAGCGTTGCATTTCAGTACTTCCGGCTGGAACAAAGGTATTGTCGATCGAGCCATAGTTCGTTGTAAACGTTGCGTACGTTTTGTGATAACCGGCCTTAGGTAACAACGTCACCGTCAGCCCATTATCCAACTGAGCTTGATAACAACTTTCATTAAATTGATCATATTTTTTTACTTTCATGCGGTTACCCCACTCAAGAAGAACCCATTATTAAGGGTCACCATCTTCGCGACTGCAATGATCTGTTCACGCGTCACACTTTGAATCTGCCGTAGCCATTCAGTATCCGTAACGCGTTGTTGCGTTAAATCATCGATCAAGGCTTGCACAGCGAATGTCCGTTGACTATCCAAACTGGACTCAAAATCGTTGATCAAGCCCAGCTTCAGCTGTTCAACTAAATCATCCGTAAAATCACCGGCTTGAATCGCCGTTAATTGGGCCGCAATAATTGCTAACACTTGGTCATGATTTTTGCCATCAATCCCAGCTTGCACCTTAAGCACCCCACGGAAAGTATCCAATGAGCTGCTGGCATAGTAAGCCAGACTCGCCTTTTCACGTACATTCATAAACAATTTAGACAGCGGTGACCCACCAAATAGTTCGTTGAAAACCAAGGCCGCGTAATAATGATTGCCACGATAAAAGACTGGCAAATCATAACCTAAATTTAGCTTTGCTTGGCTGAGTGCCTGTTGTTCACTCACTTCGACGTACTGGTTTGTATTATGATGTTGATAAAATGGCCGTGGGCGCCCCGTCAGTCGATCCTCAAAACCAGCTTGTTGCCACTGAGCTAAAACGGCCACCTCATCAACGTCACCCGTCACGATAATATCGATTTGATCATTTTGGATCATCATTTGATAATAGTCGTACAAACCTTCCGCAGTGAGGGCTGCCAAATCACTCGCCGTACCGTAACTTGGCACTTGTTGCGCAGGTTCGTCCGCAAACAACGCCGTATTTAACTGCTGTGCAGCATAATATTGCTTATCATCAGCGACCGACATAATCGCCGCTTCCAAATTCTTTTTTTGGCGGTCAAACGTCGCTTGATCAAACTGACCGTCCGCCACTAGCGGCTGTAAAACGACTTGTTGTAAAAACTGGATGGCCTGATTTGTCAGTGGCTGATCCGTTGCCAAATACCGTTCATTCGCAACGGTGATGGCTAATTGCAAGTTATGCGTTGGTCCCTTACGACTAACACCCGCACCAAACGCAGCACCATACATGGCAGCCAATGCGTTGGCTAACGCTCGCTGATCTGGATAATCACGAGAACTTGTTTCTAATAAATTCGATAGTAGCGACCGCTGAGTAATTGTTTCACGTGCAAGCGGTGCCCGAAAATTGATAATAATCTGGTTGGTTTTAAATTGATGACTCTGAACCGTCGTCAATTGGACCCCTTTTGCTAACTGAGTTTGCAACATGTTTCCTCCTTGCATATGTAATAAATAATAAGCGAAAGGCCGGATTGACGCAACTTTCCGTCCTATTGTTTTTTTTATTTTCAGATTATGGTCGCCAAAATGATTATTTTCACGATTAAATTAAATTCTCGTGAGTGGCAATTAACATTGCCAAGTCGCGATTTGTCTGCTATTCTTTTAATTATTGATAAAATTAAGGAGCGGTTAATGTGAAAGTAATTAAATTTGGTGGCAGTTCCCTTGCTAGTAGTCAGCAACTGCAAAAAGTCCTCGCGATCGTTGAGGCTGATCAAAAACGTAAATATGTGATTGTATCGGCACCTGGTAAACGGTTCGATGGCGACACCAAAGTCACTGATTTACTTATTCAATATGCCCGTCAAACGATCCATCATCAAGATACGCAAGCCGTTACCGCAGCTATCATTGACCGTTATGCAGAAATCGGTCACGGGTTTAACGTTCCCGAAGCACAATTGACTCCGATTTTTGAAACAATTCGCAACTTACCAAAACAATCATACGCCGACAACACCTACTTGATGGCAGCTTTCAAAGCGCACGGCGAACGTCTCAATGCGCAACTGGTCGCCGCTGTTTTTCAACAAAGCGGCCTCAACGCTCGCTACCTTGACCCTAAAGATGCGGGAATGGTCGTTACGGACGTTCCTGATGACGCTCAGATTATCAAGAGTAGTTATGACCAGCTCGCTAAGTGGGCCAACAGCGAACAAATCCTAGTTATCCCCGGATTTTTCGCCTACAATCGTAACGGCCAAATTTGTACCTTTTCACGCGGTGGCTCCGACATTACTGGCGCGATCATCGCTCGGGGTGTCCATGCTGAACGTTATGAAAACTTTACCGATGTCGATGCAATTTACGCGGTCAATCCTAGTTTGGTCGCAAAACCAGCGGCCATTAGTGAAATGACGTTTACTGAGATGCGCGAACTTTCTTACGCTGGCTTTTCTGTCTTTCACGACGAAGCGTTGATTCCAGCAATCGAAGGCAACATTACCGTCAACGTCAAGAATACGAACCATCCCGAGGCCCCGGGAACTTTGATTCAGTCAACTCGCGAACCCAATTCCCACTACCCGGTGACTGGGATTGCCAGTTCTTCTAGTTTTTGTTCACTATACTTACGGAAGTATCTGCTCAACAAAGAAGTTGGGCTGGGCCGTAAAATTCTAACGATTTTAGAAAATCATCATATTAGTTATGAACACATGCCATCTGGGATCGATGATTTGACCATCATCTTTGATGAACATCAGTTGACGCCCGAATTAGAGAAAACGTTAGTTGCAGAAATCTCAGCGGCCATCAATCCCGATGAAATTTACTTTACGCACGACTACTCAATCTTAATGCTCGTTGGCGAAAACATGCGCAACCGCGTCGGCATCATGTCACGTGCCGCCACCGCATTAGCCAACGACAATATTAAATTAATCATGGTCAATCAAGGCGCCTCCGAAATTTCTATTATGTTCGGTGTACACGACAATGATGCCGATCAAGCCGTTATTGCGTTATATAAAGAATTTTTCGATTAACCCATACGTCCGACTAGTCAACTAGTCGGGCATTTTTTATGGCCGTGTTTTTCATCAATTGTTGTTGAAAGGTGCCGGCAATTGACCCCGGATACTCGTTCGTCAGCATGTACGTGTCCTATTCCGACCTCCGGGGCTGGGTGACAATTGCTGGAACGCAGCCGACGTCGATTTGAGCTAATGCCCAACCCGCATCATCTCAAATACGAGTCTTATTCTAAGCCGAAAGCAACCCACTTTCAGCTAAGAATAATTTGGCTACTGAGCATTGTCACCCAACCCCTCCAGTCTAAAGTGTGCGAGGGATCACGGGTTGAATTTAAGCATTGCCTAGTCAACGGATTAATGCGGTTTGGGCATCAGTCCGTTGGCGTAGCAAGCACAGGATTCAGCGTCACCGCGCGCGTTTCGTTAAGCCGCTCGAATGGCTGATTAACGGCCACTTAACTTGGTGTAATTGGTCTTTTAATACCGGAGCTTCAAATAAAGCGTCAGGTGTAAATCTCTATGTTTATCGAGAAGTTCAATTATTGCTACATTGGTTCAGAAATAGTGAACCATAACAATATCATTTTCTGTCTGACCGTTGCTTGACAAAGTTATCGTTTATAAAAAGTAATGACAAGTCCATCACAAGTTAGGTACATCTTCGTCCGCCATTCGAATATGTCCCGACTGGAAGGCATTTCGGCCAATGCTCAGCGGTGAAATTCCACTTAGCAAGCGTTCTTTGCTTGGTTAGTGGAAGACCAGTATTTAAGACGTGGTCTTCGGCTTAAATCTGTGTCCACCGCGTTCCAGCAATTGGCAGAAATGCCTGGAAGTCGGCTTAGGACGACGCTAGCCAAGCAAGTTTATGCAAAACTCGAACTTTTTCCAGCGGGCCTTAGCTGGTTGTTTTTGGCCTTATAGCGGTACCTTTCAACAATTTTTCGTGTATAAGTTTAAGCCTTCAATCCCAGTTTGTCTGCGTGCCAATATAAATAGGCTTTCCAAGACATCGTCCGTCTTGGAAAGCCTATTTATGATTAGTTGCTCACCGATAACTGGGGTCACTGAATGACAAGTCCTGCCACGTCACGTTAGTTTTCAACTTTTTGATTACCAAACCATTTCTTGTTGATCTTATCTAACGTTCCGTTAGCCTTCAACGTCTTTAGGCCGGCATTAATTTTGCGTTTCATCGTTTTGTCACCCTTACGCATCCCAACTGCGAAGTCTTCCGACTTAAAGGTGCCTTGCGTTTCTTGGTAATCCGCAGAGTTCGCTTCGTGCTTAATATAATAGCTCGCGTAGACGCTATCAATCAAGAGCCCTTTAATTCGTCCAGCATTCAAGTCGAGGAAGGCATTCGTGAAGGTATCGTATTGAACTGGCGTTTTCTTAGCAATCTTATCCTTCAGCAGTTTCGGATTGTTTTCCAATGACTCATAGCCCGAAGAACCTGACTGAACACCCAACGTCTTACCAGTCATATCGTCAAATGAGTTAATATGATTTTTCTTTAAAGAAACGAGGACTTGCTTGTTCTTCAAATAAGTATTACTGAAAGCCACCACTTTTTCACGTTGGGGATTTTTCGTGTAGCCGTTCCAAATCAAATCAATTGTGCCATTGCGCAATTCGGTCGCATTCATGGACCAGTCAATCGTTTGAAAGCTGATCTTAATACCGTACAACTTAAAGACGGCCCGGGCGAGGTCGATATCATAACCAACTAGTTTCCCAGACTTTTCGCGAAAGCCCATCGGGACAAAACTGTCGTCCAAACCAACGACAACGTAACCGCGTTTCTTGATTTTAGACCAAGTATCTTGGGTATCAGCGCGTTTAGTCACATTTTGACCACAGCCACTTAACGTCGTTGCCATACCCAGGAGCATCACAACGATCAAACTGAGTGCAAATAATCTTTTCTTCATTCTGACGCCCCCCTATTGCTTCTTGGTTGGTTCAACGTGGAACATTTCATCCGCGATATTTTCAGCAAAGGTTAAATCATGGGTCACCACAATTTGAGTCATGCCATCAACCTTTAAGCCTAAAATCAACTTTTCAACTTCCTGTCGTAAGTTCGGGTCAAGTGCTGAAGTTGGTTCATCATAGCATAAGACATTCGGTTTCATGGCTAATGCCCGGGCAATCGCCACTCGTTGCTTTTGACCACCTGATAATTCGAAAGGATACTGGTCAGCGTGATCACCGAGATTCAAACGATCTAATAATGTCTGCGCCTGCTGTTCTGCTTCTGCGCTAGACTGCTTTAAGACCGTGGTCGGTGCTAAAGTAATATTCTGCATGACTGTTAAATTGGGAAACAATTCAAAATTTTGGAATACGACACCAATTACACTATCGTTACTCCGATTAGTATAGGGATCAAATGGTTGGCCGTCGACTAAGAACTCACCGGCATTCACCTTTTCAAGCCCCGTAATACAGCGTAATAACGTTGTCTTACCAGCACCTGAAGGGCCCACAATACTTAGAATCTCGCCATCCTTAACGGTTAAATTCAAATTCTTAATAATTGTCCGTGAACCAAAGCTTTTTGTAATATTTTTTAGTTCTAACATATGATGGCCTCCCTATTTCCAGTAACTGTAGTGTTTTTCGATTCGTCCAAGCACAAAAGTCGTTACGGCTGTCAGTGCTAAGTAAATGATTCCGACTAATACTAAGGGTACCAAAGTAACATCGCGCGCTGTCGCAACGTTACCGGCACGTAACAAGTCGCCGAGACCAATGACATAAACTAACGATGAATCCTTGACCAAGTTGATGACTTCATTGCCAACTGACGGTAAAACAATTTTGATCACTTGGGGAATAACGATTTTACGAATCGTCTGCCAGTAGCTCAGCCGCAAGACCCGTGCACTTTCATATTGACCATTGTCAATCGACTGTAACCCACCACGGAAGATTTCCGCGAAGTAGGCCGCGTAGTTCAGAATAAATGCGAATAACGCGGCGTAGTACCGTGGAAAAACAATCCCAATCAACGGTAAGCCGTAAAAGACAAAGATTAATTGCAGTAACAACGGGGTACCACGCATTAACCAAACGTAGAAATGCAATAACCATTGCAGCGGCTTGAAGTTAGACATTAATCCCAGACCAACAACTAACCCCAATGGTAGCGACCCAATCAGGGTCCAAATGAAAATTTTCAGTGTCATAACGGCACCGGATAATAATGATGGCAAAATTTCTAAAATATACTGCATGTACTTTCCCTCCCAAATTTACAGGTCACATTGTCCTGCGTCCACTAATCGGTCACGACTCAAGTACACAAAAAAGTCCCCTTGAGTCGAATACTCAAGAGGACGGTTATCCGTGGTGCCACCTCACTTCGTAATAACTTCACAGTTATTACCTCAGGGAGTTTTGTGATAATAAAAAAATCGTCCTTAGGCCAGCATGCCTAAGAGGACGATTTAATCGCGGTTCCACCTCATATTCACTAGTTGCTCACACAACTAATCTCAACGAGTTTATCACTAAACTCCGCCGCTAACGAGGCCAACCGAAACAGCTTACTAACTTCAGCTGTCCAACTCACAGATGTGGTTCGTTGTAATCCTCGGTCATCTTCCCATCATCGATAACTCGCTCGACAAGGTCCTTACAACTACTCTTCTGTTCCCTGTTTTTTAATGTTGAGTTCATACTAATCGAAAATTAATCAACCGTCAAGCCTTTTTTACTTGCCACGATGAAAAATTCCGGCGATTCGTGACCAAACACCCGGTTTAGGTGTATCCAAATTCATTAATGGCACTGTTTCACCTTCGATTCGGCGGGCAATGTTGCGGTAGCCTTGTGAGGCTGGATTCTTAGGATCAAGAACGATCGGTTCACCGTTATTTGAAGTCCGAATGACGGCATCGTCATCGAAAACGATTCCTAGCAAGTCGATCGATAAGTGATGCGTAATTTCATCAATATCCATCGTCTCACCATCTTGCATCATGCGCGTCCGGATTCGATTAATCACTAACTTAGGTGCTTCGGCTAACGGATATTGTTCCAATAAGCCAACGACCCGATCCGCATCACGAATTGCTGAAATCTCGGGTGTCGAGACGATAATAGCCGCATCCGCACCAGCAATCGCATTCATGAAACCTTGTTCAATTCCGGCGGGACAGTCGAGCAAAACGTAATCAAAATCTGGTTTCAACTCGTCTACGATTGCCCGAACTTGGCCAGGATTCAATGCATCCTTGTCCGCATTTTGTGCAGCTGGCAATAAAAACAATAAGTCATCAAACCGCTTGTCTTTGACCAACGCCTGCCGTATTTGAGCACGACCGGCAACTACATCCACAATATCATAAAGGATCCGGTTATCGAGACCCAAAATAACGTCTAAATTCCGCAATCCAATATCTAAATCAACTAAGCAAACTTTCTTGCCCATCAAAGCAAGGGCCGTCCCTAAATTGGCCGTAGTGGTCGTTTTGCCGACCCCACCCTTACCAGAGGTGATGACAATTGCTTTTCCCATCAAACACGTCCTCCATTTCGAGTAAATAGCTTCGGTCGTACCCGTTTTAATTGCTGGAGCGGCTGGTAGTCCAACGCTTGAATGTCATTAATATAGACGACGTTCGTCCCATCAACAACTTTTTCAAGGTCCACTAATTCTAACAATTCACCGACTCGAACCCGCGGGACGGTCGCTAAGGGGCTAACGATCACCGCATCATTGTGATCGGGATAACCGGCCTCAAGCGCACCGTTTACCTCACCCATCACAAAGATACTACCCGTCGCCCGGAGCACCCCACCTTCATGGATCTTACCGAAGAACAACACGTCCCCCGTAATCTCAACGACCTGACCGTTGCGAATAATCTGATTAACCAGATGCACCGTATCACGTTCAATCATCGCTAAAGCATCCGCCGTCAAAATAACATCTGCCGTTAGCTTATGAATACTGAATAACGGATATCGTTGAATCAACTGTGTCACTTTTTGATTTTGTTCCGCAGTCAGTAGTCGACTAGCCGTATCCAGGTCAAACGAGATTTGTTTATCAGTCGTATTATCAGCCTGCAACCGATCCAACAAGACCTTCAAGTCGACCATAATATCATCGAAACTTGCTTCTTGCCGTAAAATCAGTTCATAGCCGTCATTACTGGCCTTTAAAACTACACTCTGTTGCATGTTAGAATTCCTTTCTGCCGACTAATTAACACTCAGATATAACCGACGCATTGGATAATATAATATGACAAAGATGGCTAGGTTGACCGCAATCGTCGGTCCTAGCGTGTACACCGCAAAGTCTGCTAACCCACTAGAGATCACATGGCTCATCGTGTACCAAATATACGTAAATGCTTCCAAAATGGTCAAATTAATAATATAGATCATCAGTAACGTTAAAAAGTTCAGGTCGATCCATGGCTTGATTTGTCGACATATATAGACTACCAACGGTAAGCCAATCATGTAAACGCCTAAAATCCCAGTATAGTACCAGTCAAACACCAAGCCCACGAATGCAGACCAAATTCCAACCGACAGATTATCACGGTCATCTAAAAAGACAGCGAAGACAATCCACAGTAAAACTAGGTGTAAGACACTGGCATACGGGTAACTAAATAGTTTACCGGCAAAAACATTTGACATCGAGCCGTCTAAAAAGAGTGCAACAAATAACCCAATTGGAAAGACGATTTTTAATCTTGAGTAACGCACCGTTGCACCTCCCTATTGTTCAGCGACCGTCACAACTGTTAAGTCACTAAGATCCGCTGCGGGTGTGATTTCCACTTCGGATGCTAGTCCGTAATCATCCTGCTTGACACTAGCAACCGTGCCGACATAAAGTCCCTTCGGCGTATTGCCGCCTAAACCACTCGTCACGACTTTATCGCCTTTTTTGATTTTAACGTTAGACGTCACGGAACCCATCTCTAAAAGATTATTGCTCTTATCATAACCTGAAATAATCCCGTTAACAGTCTTACCAACACTATTCGTAATCTGAATAGCAAACTTATTCGAAGACGAACTCGTATTAGAAATTAATTCAACCTTAGAATTCGTTTGGTTAACTTCCACGACCCGGCCAATTAAACCCTTTTGTGACATGACAGGCATATTCTTCTTTACACCGGATGTCGCACCCTTAGAGATCACGAGTTGGTTCATCCAAGATGATGGTGTCCGCGTCAAAACATTGGCGGTCACCGTCGTATAATCAGATAACGAATTATTTAGTTTCAACTGCTTGCGTAACTGCTTGTTTTCCGCACGCGTCGTCTGGGCACTAACCTTGGCCTGCGCCAGTTGGTCAACTTGTTTCTTCAATTTTTGATTTTCTTGATAGGTGTTCAACAAGTCAGAAACTGAGTTGGTCGCACTTTGTAAGCCATTGACTGGCCAAGCAATCACCCGGTCAACCGCACCAGCCACATCGTTTCCAAATTGTTGGATCAATGGTGGTGTCGATTTCTTATCACGAATGGCTACTGAGACACTCATCAAGCCGAAACTAATAATGAACACGACAATCGCAATCACTAGTTTTCGGTTAGAAAAAAACTTTTGCATAATGAACCCCCGGTCGAAAATTCAATGATTTAACAATAAATAAGCGGGAAGACGTCTTCCCGCTCACCTGTTATCGCTTTTTCATAACGTCGATGCTCTTGAGTGATTCACCGGTCCCAACTGCAACACAGTCAAGCGGTTCGTTAGCGATGAAAACCGGTACTTTGGTTTCGTCCGCAATCACTTCGGAAAGATTCTTCAATAAGGCACCACCACCGGTCAAAACAATCCCGTGGTCAATTACGTCAGAGGCAATTTCTGGGGAAGTTTCTTCAAGGGTTTCTTTAATGGCTGAAATAATTTCAGAGACCACTTCTTGGATGGCTTCTGAAACATCTACAGATGAGATTTCAACCGTCTTTGGTAAGCCCGACAAAAGATCTCGTCCACGAATCGTTGACCCTTCCAAGTCTTCAGCGGCTTCCAAAGAAGCTGAGCCACAGTCGATTTTAAGTTGTTCGGCTGTGCGTTCACCAATTAAAAGATTAAACTTCTGGCGAACATGGTAAATGATTGAGTCATCGATCTTATCGCCAGCCATTCGAATTGAACGGCTTGATACGATCCCACCTAAGGAAATTGTCGCAACATCGGTAGTCCCACCACCAATATCAACGACCATGCTCCCAGTTGGATCCATGACTGGAAGCCCTGCACCAATAGCGGCTGCAAATGGTTCTTCAATGACATATGCATCCCGCGCACCTGCAACCCGTGTTGCATCAATAACGGCCCGCTTTTCAACTTCGGTAACCCCACTTGGTACACAAACCATGACGTATGGCTTACCATTTGAGCGGCCGAGTGTCTTTTGAATAAAGTACTTCATCATCGCAACGGTCGTATCGTAGTCCGCAATAACGCCATCCTTCATTGGCCGAATCGCCACAATGCTTGCTGGGGTTCTCCCAATCATATCCCGTGCTTCTGAACCAACTGATACAATTTCACCAGTTTTCGTGTTCTTCGCAACTACGGATGGTTCACGTAATACGATGCCCTTGCCGTCAACGTACACAATTGTGTTGGCCGTACCGAGATCGATCCCGATATTCTTTGTCCCAAATCCGAACACTACATTCATCCCTTCATCATTAACAAATTTAATTTTTTATTTAGTCATAATAGTAAGTATTATAGCATAGTCGCACTGCATTAAAAAAGCATTGCCTGAATCCTAGCATACCGTAAATTAATGAAAAATACAGTCCCACTATTTAACTTAGATAAAATTTAACAAAAAAAACGCGATCAGGCCGATTAAATTATCGGTCCTAACCCCGTTATTTTACCACATTCTGTTACGAATCCGTATTACAATTTAATACGCCCTGCTCGGCAAAACTAAAGTAATCGTTTACACCGATAATAAAGCTATCCAAGAGCGGTAACCCCATCAGTTCACAAGCCAGTTGTAACCGCTTGGTAAATTCAACGTCTTTTTTTGACGGCGTCACATCACCACTCGGATGATTATGTGCAATAACGACCCGGGCAGTCGGTGTCGTTAGGGCAACTTTAATAATTTCCCGCGGTTGAGCCGGACAACTATTGAGCGTGCCCTGAAAGACGACCTGGCGTTTGATCACTTGATTTTTCGTATCTAAGCATAACAATTGCAACTGTTCCTGCTCTAAGTTGGCAAAGTCCCGTGCTAAAACGGCTCCCAGTTGTTCACTACCATATACCTGCCCCAAAATTAATCGACTTGGCCGGGGTAATAGTTGCCCACATCTGAGCGCCACGATTAAACCTTGCCAGCGCGGATTTTCAGACGACTCATGTAACCACTCTATAGCGTCCTCTATCGGGTACTCACGCTCAAAGGCCTGCATCGCGCTAGTCACCGCGTCGTTGGGTAAAAACGTCCCAAAGTAGGCTTGCATTAATTCACGAACTTGTGCTGTCGGTATTTGTTCTTCGCTGATCATCGTCATTGAAACCACCCTTTCTACCTAGTAGTTTCGTAAAGTGACCGGCTAACCATTAATTCACCGACATTTTAACGCAATTTTTTCAGTTAACTCACAATCATCTTTGATAATATCAGTACCAGGGACGCAGTATTATTTCTTGCGCAATTGTCTTCTAAGCATCCGTGTCAGCCCCTAATCAGTTTCTGAGTCGCTGCCATCCTTGAAATAAGCCCGTACGTCACTAATAAAGTACAGCGACCCCGTTAGTAGTAACGCATCATCACTCGACATTTCTTGGAGTGTCTGCATCAAGGCAGCTTGCCAATTATCAAATACTTCAGCGGTCCGGCCATTTGGCATTTCATGTGCCAACATCGTCGGGTCGGTCGCTGGACGTTTTGCGTTCGGACCTTCGAATTGTGTCAACCGTAATTGAACATTAGGTAATGCGCCCAAGGTCTGAATCATTTGTTGATGCTGCTTATCCGTTAAGACCGCAAAGATGACATAAACGGTTTGCTGTCCAAATCGCTCACTCAAAGTAGCTGCTAATTCAGTTACTGCCGGCTCATTGTGCGCACCGTCAATCATGATCAGTGGGTCCTGATTCAAGCGTTCGAAACGGCCAGGCCATTGTGTTGCTGCCACAGCCGCTTTGACGTCGCTAGTGACCACGGGTAGCTGAGTCGCTTGGTGGTAAGTTAGGTACGCCGCTATTGCAACGGCCGCATTATCAACTTGATAGTCTCCCAGTAGCGGAGTTGTCAAGTCTTTAAAATGCGCCTCTAACCCGTCAAAGTTAAACCGTTCTTGCCAGCCTTGGGGCGGTAATAATTTGGTTGTAAAATCAACTCCCAACGTCCGCAACGGCGCCCGTTTGCTCATGGCGGTATCAATCATCACTTGCTGTGCTTCAGCCGGTAATTTACCAACAATTACCGGCACCTGCGTCTTAATGATACCTGCTTTTTGAGTCGCAATCGCCGTCAATGTATTACCTAGAATTTGCATATGATCATAACCGATCGTAGTAATCACACTAACGGCTGGTGTCCAAACATTGGTAGAATCGTATAACCCACCCAACCCAACTTCAATAATGGCAATATCGATTGGCTGAGCAGCAAAGTAAAGAAACATCATTGCAGTAATGATCTCAAATTCTGTGGGGCCCCCACTTGCCAATGTCGCGTCAAGCTTGGCAACGATCGGTTGAATCTGTTGCACCAGACCAACAAGTTCTTCATCGCTGATGGGGGTGCCGTCAACACTGATCCGTTCATTGAAGCGAACAATGAACGGCGACGTGAAAGTTCCCACCGTTAGCCCATCTGCCATAAATAATTCGCGTAAATTCGCAACCGTCGACCCCTTGCCATTGGTCCCCGCCACGTGAATGCCGGCCACCTTTAACTGTGGATCACCCAATTCATGTAAGAATTGGCGCATACGACTGAGTGTCGGGGCTTTTTTGAACTGAGTCCGGCCGTGAATAAAGGCTAATGCTGCTGAATAAGTGTCAATCATGTTTGTCTTCCTTCCTGTAAACCGCGCGAATCATCATTTGGCCGTTTGCTCACCATACTTCTAGCTAATGAGCCCTTATATTTTACGTTTTAATAATAAAATGGTAACCATCCCAAAACGGGACGATTACCATTTTACCAGTAACACACATTTCAGTTAACTATTATCGCAAATTAAGCTTCAGCCTTAATATCAACTAAACGTTGCTTTAAGGCGGCTAGTTTTGTCTGATTGTCCGCTAACTTCTCTTTTTCACTATTAACGACGTCTTCAGGGGCATTGGCAACAAAGCGTTCGTTACCTAACTTCTTCGTCGCCCGTGCGACTTCGCTTTCAAACTTGGCTTGTTCTTTTTCAAGTTTTTTGACTTCTTCATCGAGGTCAACAAGTTCAGCTAACGGAATGTAAACTTCCGCATCACTAATCACTTGTGTCATGGCTAACTTCGGTGCAACCACGTCGGCGCCAATTGACAGTGTCTTCGGATGTGCAAACCGTTGAATATAATCTTCATTAGCTTTGAAAACAGCTTGTAACCGAGTGTTGTCCGTCTTAATTAATAGATCCACGGCTGATGACATCTTCGCATTAGCTTCTGCTCGAATGCTCCGAACGGCCGTAATCAATTCAATAAGTGAGGCCATATCACTTTCCGCCGTTTCGTCATCAAATTCAGGATGGTCAACAGGATAAGCAGCGACTACTAAGGATTCACCAACGTGTGGCATTGATAACCAAATCTTTTCGGTCACAAATGGCATGATTGGGTGCAATAACCGTAAGATTTGATCCAAGACATAGGCTAACACGTTTTGGGTATTGGCCTTGGCTTGAGCGTCATCACCGGTCAAGACTTCCTTACTCATTTCGATATACCAGTCACAGAAGTCATTCCAGATAAAGTTGTACAAGGCTCGACCAGCTTCACCAAAGTCAAACTTATCAAAGGTAGTCGTCACTTGTTTGACCGTCGCGTTCAAACGACTCAAGATCCACTTATCTGCTAACGTCCAGTCACTTGCAGCTGGTAATTCCGGTTTGTCCATGGTACCCAGGTTCATGATAACGTAACGGCTGGCGTTCCAAATCTTGTTAATAAAGTTCCATGCAGCATCCATCTTCGTATAGCTGAACCGCACATCTTGGCCAGCCGTCGACCCGTTAGATAAGAACCACCGTAATGCATCGGCCCCGTACTTTTCAATCACATCCATTGGATCGATCCCGTTACCGAGTGATTTGCTCATTTTGCGACCTTGTTCATCACGAATTAAACCGTGTAAAAGCACGTGTTTGAATGGCCGTTTGCCAGTAAATTCCAAACTCTGGAACATCATCCGTGATACCCAGAAGAAGATAATGTCGTAGCCGGTAACCAGCGTATCCGTTGGGAAGTAGCGCTTAAAGTCTTCCGCATCAGTGTTTGGCCAGCCCATCGTTGAAAATGGCCAAAGTGCACTTGAGAACCAAGTGTCCAACACGTCTGGATCCTGTTCCCAGTTTTCTGGATCTTTTGGTCCATCAACACCGACATACGTTTCGCCGGTCGTCTTGTTATACCAAGCTGGAATCCGATGTCCCCACCAGAGTTGGCGTGAGATAACCCAATCGTGGACGTTCTCCATCCATTGATTGAATGTGTCTTCAAACCGATCAGGCACAAATTCTACTTTATTATCAGTCTTTTGATTCTTCAACGCTTGCTCAGCTAGTGGCTTCATCTTAACAAACCACTGAGTTGAGAGCCGCGCTTCAACCTGAACGCCAGTCCGTTCAGAATGCCCCACGCTATGCACAATTGGGTCAATTTTAATCATCAAATCTTGATCTTCAAGATCCTTGACCATCGCTTTACGTGCTTCAAAACGGTCCATACCTTCGTATTTACCCGCATTGGCGTTCATTGAAGCATCATCATTCATGGTGTTAATCCGTTTCAAATCATGCCGGTTGCCGACCTTAAAGTCATTCGGGTCATGAGCAGGCGTGATTTTCACCATTCCAGTTCCAAACTCAGGGTCAACGTACGCATCGGCGATAATTGGAATTTCACGTTCTGCTAATGGCAAGATGACTTTTTTGCCAACCAATTCCTTGTAACGGTCATCACTCGGATTAACCGCAACGGCGGTATCGCCCATCATGGTTTCAGGACGAGTCGTAGCAATTTCAATGTAATGCTTACCATTGAAAGTATAGTCTTTGTCAGCAAATGGGTACTTGACGTGGTAGAACGCACCCTTGTCATCCTTATGAATCACTTCGATATCAGACAAAGCCGTCCGTGCTTGAGGATCCCAGTTGATGATGTATTCACCACGATAAATCAAGCCCTTGTTGTAAAGATCAACGAAGACTTTCTTAACCGCATCTGACAGACCATCATCCATGGTGAACCGTTCACGAGAATAATCCAATGACAGTCCCATCTTAGCCCACTGTTGTTTGATAATCGACGCGTATTCGTCTTTCCAATCCCAAACTTGTTGGATAAACTTCTCACGACCAAGATCGTAACGGCTGATCCCTTGTTCGCGCAGTTTGGCCTCAACCTTTGCCTGCGTGGCAATGCCGGCATGATCCATTCCTGGTAACCATAAAGTATCAAAACCTTGCATTCGTTTCTGACGAATAATAATATCTTGTAACGTGGTATCCCAAGCGTGGCCTAAATGCAGCTTACCCGTAACATTTGGCGGTGGAATCACGATTGAATAGGGTTTAGCTTTCTTGTCGCCCGAAGGCTTAAATAAATCTTGGTCTAACCAAGTCTGATAACGACCCGCTTCCACGGCGGTCGGATCATACTTAGTTGGCATATCAGTAGTTGGTTCTTCTGACATTGGGGCACATCCTTTCTTTTGGCACTAAAAAAGTCCACTCATCCTATTAGACTAGGACGAATGGACTTCGCGGTACCACCTAATTTTAAAGCCATCACAAGTGATCGCTTTACAACTTAAACATCGTTGTTAACGAACGGTGTATCCCGTCCGGCTATTCCTACTAAAACAGTTCAGAATAGCAGCTCGCAAGCTACCTTCACGCTAAAACCGCCAAGCGTGTTTCACTGTTCACGCTCTCTCTGTTGACATTGTTTACCGCTACTCTCTTGCTCATTGCTGGTTGTCACTATTGTAATGAATTTCCTGAGTGCCGTCAATCCTTATTCGAATTGTTTTAAGGCATCCAGTGCCGCAACGTAATTTGGCTCGTGACTAACATCTGGCACGATTTCATGATAAACGATTTTACCGGCCGCATCAGCGACATAAATCGCCCGGGTCAACGTCCCATTGTTGGGCAAGTATAGATTGGTGGCGTAACCAAAGGATAGTTCTTCATCGGAAGCCACCGTTAAGTTCTTAACGCCTTCCTTAGCGCACCAACCAGCTTGGTCAGCAACCGCGTTATTGGAAATGGCTAAAAATTGAACGTGGGGGTACTTATCAGCCTGTTGATTGAACTTCTTTGTTTGAATAGAACAAACTCGCGTATCAATATCTGGCATCACACTTAACAAGACAGGCTTACCTAGCAAGTCCTTAGTCTTAATCTTTTCATCATGGGTAGTGAACACTTTGAACTTCGGTAACTGGTCACCATCTTGTAACGGTTCACCGACTAAGTCTAACGCTTGATCATGAAATAATACTTGCACGTAAAACACCCCTTCGATAACTAATGGTTTTCTAATATTTGTGGTAGTAATAGTATAGCTCAAATTTAACGCAATTTCAGTTTCCGCGCAAATAATCGTCTCAAAAATTATCATTCTTGACATGCGACGCGTTATTTGACGTTAGTCATGGTTTAAACGTGCTTATTAGTTGGTTTGCTGTTCGTCAGCCGATGCGCATCCTAACGTGCCAACATGTGTGTACGCCGATTTCAGTATATTCAAGCATTAAAATGTGGTGTCGTAGCCAGCTGGAGTGCAAGTTGGGTTGCACGTTCGAGCGAATCGTTTGTTTGTTGTTCCCAGCGGGCAGCGAGTGTGTTGGCCGGGTCGTGCAGACTAGTTAAAATATGTTGGGCGACTTGCAACGCGTGTGGTTGATGTAAACTGGTAGCCATAGTTTGTAGCGCGTCAGCTAGTTGTTCGCCTTCAGTTAGCTGTCGAGTCACTTGCATGGGGGTTTCGATGGCAACTTGTTCGTTGGCGCGCTGACCCGCCTGAATCCAATTATCCGTACTAGCTGGCACTGGTAACCAGAGCATCAGTAAAACGAACCACGTTAAGCAGGTCAGTTGGGACAGATCGATGCCCGCACCGGCCCATGGGTTCAGATCTAAGTTACGTAATTCCAAGTATTGAATCCCATCCTGACATAGTTGTGAATGACCACCAGCATGACGCAACCGAACCTGACCGTAAAATTCCTTGGTCGCACTTAATTTTCCATTATCAACGGCCGCTTGCAGTGTTTGACAATAGTCATTTAACGACGCGTACGAGACCGTAACACCCGGCCGATTGGTATACCCGCTAGAACTGTTGCGTAAGCTTCGAACGGGCTGGGCTGGTGGCGTAAGACCAGACTGTGGCCAGCAGCGTGGTGAGCAGCCATAAAGATACGTCAGTAGCCAGCGATAGTGCAAATAATTCTGCGCAATGTGCAGGTAACAGCGATTTTGAAAGGTGGTGAAATCACGACTATATGTCTGGGCCTGATACAATCCCATCATCAGACTAGCCGCCAAGCTCACATTACAGTGAACACCTGACAACATTTGACGTCGTCGGCCATAGCGGTGAGCAAGTCCTTGTCGATAGGCGACAGCGGCCGCATCCAACTTAGCGATTGGAATATCCCGGTCTTCTCGTGGAAGTGTGGGCGGCATGCTTAGCGGCCAAATCAGTTCAGGCAGAAGCCTTTGCCGGACTTGTTGTGTGAGCATCGTTAAGGCGTGCAACGCAGCAACCGCACTTGCTTGCGGTTGGGTGACTAACTCCAACTGTGTCTCCGCAAAGTCCCGTTGCAGGCCGGACAACTCGCTGATAAGTGTTGGTGATAATGCCGTATCCGCCAAATGACCGGTCACCGTTACCCGCTGGCCTTCCCGTTCCAGCCCAATCTGAACAACCTGTGCATTGATCAACGCCGTATTTTCCATTAATAATTGTTGCCACTCCATCCACTCACCTCGCTGATTCAATCTAAATTTATCGTAGCATAGTCACGACCTTGGTTCGCTGATTATGACCTATTATTTAGCTGACTTACCATTACGAAATGAGCTTCCGCGCGTCCCTGCTTGATCATCCAAAAGATCAAAAAAACGAGTACCCAGTATTACCGGGTACTCGTTTTTAGGGTAATAATATCACCCGTTTTTGACCTACAATAGTTCAGCAAAAACGTCTTCTTGTGTATTCAAATAATTTTCACCCGGCTTGATCTCAGTCATTTTAACACCAGCCAAAGCGCGTGCCATCAGTCCTTCAACATCAATCCGTTCTTCGTAGGACCGTGAACGGTCTAGCTTCGGATGCGTCTTGGGTGCTGGCGGCGCAAAAATCGTACAACAATCTTCAAATGGCATGATCGACAAGTCATAGGTATCGATATCTTCGGCAATCTTAATGATTTCCGTCTTGTCCATGGAAATCACTGGGCGCAAAACCGGCAAGGTAGTCACATCATTGATGGCAATCATGCTGTCCATCGTTTGTGAAGCCACTTGCCCTAATGATTCACCATTAAAAATCGCCTTACCATGCCGTTGACGCGTAATGGCGTCCATCAAACGCATCATTAGGCGCCGTTGAACGGTCATAAGATAACCTTCGGGCACTTTTTCTTTGATTTCTTCTTGAATCTCAGTGAATGGAATTTGAATAAACTTCACGCTACCAGAGTAACTTGCTAGCGTTGACGCTAACTGCTTGGCCTTTGCTAACGCCTGTTCACTCGTGTATGGCGGACTGAAGAAATGGACCATTTCCATGTCCACACCACGCTTCATGCCAAGGTAGCCGGCAACTGGTGAATCAATCCCACCAGAAAGCATTAGCATTCCCTTGCCAGCGGTGCCGACCGGTAATCCCCCGGCACCCTGAATCGTTTCTGATGATAAGAAGATACCGTTTAACCGAACTTCAACACGTAACACAATGTCCGGATTCTTCATCTTAACTTGAATCCCGTCAACGTGGTCCAAGATTTGCCCACCGAGCATGTCATTGATTTGATTTGTATCGTATTCAAACTGATGATCGGAGCGCCGTGTGTAAATTTTAAAAGTCATCCCCGGTTTAAACTGGGCTTTGACCATTGCAATCGCCGTTTCATAGACGGCATCCATGTCGGCATCGACGCGAATACTTGGTGAAAAGTTTTGAATTCCAAAAACTAGCTTCAAACGGCCCATGACTTTATCGGCATCCTCACCATTTAACATGATGTGCATCCGGTCACGGTTCGCGTGGACCTTTAGTTCTGGAAAGTCGTGCAACGCTTTGCGTACGTTACGGCCTAAGCTATCGATAAAGTTCCGCCGGTTTTTACCCTTGGTCGATAGTTCACCATAACGTACCATGATTTCAGTGTACTGCATGAACAAGTTCCTTTCCGTTATACGTCTGCATTAATTTTTGAGAATTTTTGATAAAGTTGATCAAATACTTTAATAAACTGGTCAGCTTCTGCCAGCGTATTATTCTCATCGAGGCTGACCCGCACAGCACTCGTCGCAATGCTTTCTTGCACGTGCATCGCCATTAAAGTACTGGAGGCCAAGTGTTTCTTCGATGAGCAAGCACTCGTTGTTGAGATATAAATGCCCTGATCTTCAAACGCGTGGACAATGGTCTCGCCCCGCACACCGTTGATCGTAAAACACAGTATGTGGGGTGCGAACCCCGTCGTTGGCTGACTGAAAATCGTCACTTTAGGAAACGACTTAATGTGCTCGTAGATTCGCTGTTTGATAGCTCGCTCACGAGCTACCTTACCATCTTCATCCGTGAGCAACAATCGCAGGGCCTTCGCCATGCCGGCAATTGCTGGTAAGTTCTCAGTTCCAGAACGCCAGTTACTTTCCTGACCGCCGCCATTCATTAATGGCGCTAACTTACGACCATTGCGCGCGTAAATAAAGCCAACCCCGCGAGTCGCATGAAACTTGTGCCCTGAAAAGGTCACAAAATCCACCCGGTCATTCATGATCATGTTCTGGATTCCTTTACCAATTCCTTGGACTGCATCAATATGAAAATGAATTTTCGGATATTGTTTCAGTAGTTCCGCCACTTCAAGTAAAGGCTGAATCGTACCGATTTCATTATTGACTGCCATCGTTGACACTAAAATCGTGTCAGGCCGAATTGCCGCTTTCAAGTCCGCCACGTTGATACGGCCTTCCTGATCGACCGGTAAGTAAGTCACTTCATAACCAAGTTCCTTCAATTGTTCCATCGAATTATGAATGGCAGGATGTTCCACCGCCGTGGTAATTAGATGCTTCCCAAAGGCCCGCTTTTCAATCGCTGTACCCTTCAAAACCCAATTATCGCCTTCCGTCCCACCAGACGTGAAGAAAATTTCGTGGGCTTGCACACCTAGTAAGCCGGCAATTTGTTGACGTGATTGTTCCAACAAATGAAAGGCCGTTTCACCAAAGTTATGCAAACTAGACGGATTACCCCAAATTTTTTGGGAAACCGTTGTATACGTCTCCAGTACGGCAGGAGCAGCTTGCGTCGTCGCACTATTGTCAAAATAAATCATTACTACGCCTTCTCTTTCCAAGAAAGTGTGCATTGCACTTACTTTCGATAAGAATTCTTTGCAATTATACCAAATATTACTAGTGAAACAAGGGTTTTTGTTTCAAATTTCTGATTAATCACACGACAATTGCGTCCTAAACACCATTTTTGTTGGCCGTTCCTAGTCACCCTTCTCAGAACCATCACGACTACTTGCATCATGATGCCAACTAAAAACCAGCTGGTGGCGGTTGTCATTTAACAATCACCACCAGCTGGTTATTTTCAGTTAACTAAAATTTTGCATATGGGCGGTCCCAACTATCCTCGTCAGGCCTCATCGTTCATCTTATCAGCTTGTTTGTTCGCATAGTAACTGTCCTCAATCCGTTTATAGGACCCCGGATCAACTTTATCCACAGCTGTTGCAATTACTTCTAAACTCCGCGCGTAGTCATGAGTCTCGGTAAACAACCGTTGTGCTTCCACGCTGGCTTCTTGCACCTCTTCATGATTCGTCTTGTAACGGTTAGCGTATTGTAAGAGCTGTTCCGCCATAACCGCAGCATCCGTTAAATCACTGGTCTTTTCCTTTAAGGTCGCCATGTCCGCCTGAATAACAATCAACTGTTTCGTGATGTCGTCCATATTGATCACGAGCTTATTAATATCATGGTCAAGCCGTTCGATTTCCTTGGCAACTACTTTGAAATAGTCCAAATAGTCTTTCGGTAGTCCAGGCAAGTTCAAATTTTCAACCTGGCGTTTGATCGCGTGGATTTCAAAATCGAACCGTTGCAACGTCTCGTGGGCTTTGGACTCTTCAGCGGTCAAACTCGCCACACCTTTGTTAATTGCCACTTGTTCTTCTTCAATGCCTTTCAACTGCTCATCTTGTTCGGCAAAATGAGCTGCGATCTCACTAAAGACAGCTTGCTTACTAGTAATAGCTGTGACGTCCGCCTGATAAACAGCTTCGATATTCTTCAGTTGTTCGTTCAATTCACGCGTCCGTTCAACTTCGCCATTATTCAACGTATAGCTTTGTGCTAATCGATCCAACTCAATTTGTAAGCGGTGATTCTGATTCATGGCATGTGTCAAGAACTTACTGATTTCTTCTTGTTGTTGATCAACAACGGCCTTAGCATCGATCTCTGCTTGCATCACGTCGTATAAGTGGTCGATCCGCTTTTCAATCGCATGATTGCCGTTTTCAGCATCCGTAACTTTCAAATCACCAAGTAACGCAATATTATCGTCGATTGCTTGCTGTAACGCTTTGATTTCTGGCTCAATCGATTCGACCTCAAAGTGAAAATGTTGAGCCGTTAATTGTTGATAACCACTAGCCAGTTCGGCTAACTGATCAGGAAACCCACTCACTAGGTCCTTATAAATCGGTGGAATCCGATCAATATCCATTTCAAGAGTGCCAGTATCGTGATGTAACTGATCCAAAACCTTTTCAGCCGCGTCATGATCGCCAGCCTTGGCTAATTCGGAAAAATGATCAAAATCACTTTCTAAGTTAGCTAACTGATCCTCCAATTTGTCGATGCTCGGACCAAATGAAAAGTTTTGCGATAATAACGTCTTCCGTATGTTTTGGTACTTCTTCTCTAAACTAGCCACTGCTTGGCGGTGCGCGGCATCCGCGTCATCTAAGGCCTGCAAGCCCTGACGAATTTCTGCCTGTCGTTGTTCAATCGTATCTAATGTGGCCGCAACCTTCTTCAGATTCTGCTGAGCATCGAGAAATCTGATGCCCCGCGCCTGCGAAGTAATGGCCGTTAATTGCTCACTAACGGCGGGTAACTGATCATTATCAACTTCTTGACCAGCGCTCTGCAACGCTTCCAACTTCGCTAACGATCCGCCCGTTAGTCCGAGTTGTTCAATTTTTTCGAAATCTGTGGTCTGCGATTGCTTGACTAGCGCCTGTTGCCGTTCCGTCAATTGACGGACTTGCTTGTCGATATAAAATTGAAAGCCTTTGACCGCCGCGTAGATGACAATCGCAACCACAACAATGCCGATTGCTACTTGCATACGAATACCCCTTACATTATTTATTCCGTTTTAATTGCGTTGCGCCTCACCCTGTTGAGAACCGTAACCTTGCTTTTTTCTGAAAATCCAATTAAAATCTATCTTAAATTATAACATAGACGTAACTAACGGACAGTAACAATTTGTTAACATTCAAGGAGGATTTTTTACATGGCTACCACGGAAACATCACTTATGAACCAACAACTCGACGCCCTACTGTTTCAAGAAACTAACCTGGTCGCGAACTTAGCTAATGCTAGTGCCCTCCTCAACAGTACTTATGACAACCTTAACTGGGCCGGCTTTTACTTATTTAACGAACAAACTGGCGAGCTCGACTTAGGTCCCTTCCAAGGCAAAGTCGCTTGCATGCACATCAAAGTTGGGGCTGGTGTCGTCGGAACTGCTTTTGAAACGCAAACGAACCAACGGGTAGCCGATGTCCATCAATTCCCCGGCCACATCGCTTGTGACAGCGCCAGCAACTCTGAGATCGTGGTCCCAATCACCAAGGACGGCCACCAAATCGGCGTACTCGACGTCGACTCTCCATCATTAGACCGATTCAATGCTGATAACGAAGCTGAATTGACCGAATTTGTGGCGATTCTGACGTCACACATTGACTAATCAGCATTAAACGTGTTATGCTACTCTTTGTGTAAAATAATGCAGCAGTGAGTGGGTAAGCTCGTCAACAGATTGGTGCCAATATTTTGGTCAGTTAGTAACCTGCGGCTGCAATGGTGAAACCTGCAGTCCAATCTGAACGAATATCGAACTTACATCGGATTATTTTACTCCAACTAAAATTATTGGAGGAAACATTTTATGTCTCGTTATACAGGTCCAAGTTGGAAAATTTCCCGTCGTTTGGGAATGTCCCTTTCAGGTACTGGTAAAGAATTAGCTCGTCGTCCTTACGCACCTGGTGATCATGGCCAAGGTCGTCGCGGTAAGCTTTCTGAATACGGTACACAATTACGTGAAAAGCAAAAGTTACGGATGATGTACGGTTTAACTGAACGTCAATTCGCTAACTTATTCATCAAAGCTGGTAAGATTCGCGAAGGTAAGCATGGTGTTAACTTCATGATCTTACTCGAACGTCGTTTGGATAACATGGTTTACCGTTTAGGCTTAGCAACAACTCGTCGCCAAGCTCGTCAATTAGTAAACCATGGTCACATCACTGTTGATGGCAAGCGTGTTGACATCCCTTCATACGAAGTTAGTGTCGGCCAAGTTGTCTCAGTTCGTGAAAAGTCCAAGAAGTTGGCTGTTATCACTGGTGCTGTTGAAGCCGTTGTTGCACGCCCTAACTTCGTTCAATTCGATGCTGATAAGCTTGAAGGCTCATTAACTCGTTTACCAGAACGTGAAGAACTTGAAGCAGATATCGACGAATCATTAATCGTTGAATACTACAACAAACTTTAATTTCCGGTATTTAAAAACCGTCGCGTTTGCGGCGGTTTTTTTGTATGTTCTGTTAATTTCAGACCTGACGCTCAGCACTCACAGCCGCCATGACCGGTTGATAAATCGACAATAATTGTTTGAATGTTGTGATGATCAATTTATTCAACGTATCAGCATCTTCAAATAACGGATCACCGACCAAGACTGCGCGGCCCACGACCAACTCGCTGTGTTTATACTGATCGAATTTCTTGATGGCCTGCGTAATATTGGCCGGTGTTGCAAGTTGCGTGGCCGGCACCCCATGATTATTACTGATAACATAGCCCGCCGGCAAGGCCTTCAAAAGTGGTGTTAAATCTGCGAGTTGCATCTTTGCCTGCACGGCCGGTTTACACTCATCCAAAATATCAAAATAGATAAACAAACGGTCAGGCCATAGCCCCAATTCAAAATGTGGCCAGGCTTTGTAGCTCCGTTTGTTTTGACTAAAAGCGACCCAAGTGTCTACCGGTGGATTCTTAAATCGCCGTAAATGTTTGGCAACGTGCGCGTAGAACGGTGGCTCGCTAGGTGTTTGTAAACTCGCTATAATCGTTGGTGCGACCTGTTCGAACTTAGGATCGATCACCGTTTTGATTAAATGCATGCGGCCCGCTAACGTCTGGTCATTAAAAATTTCAAAATCTTGATTTGTAAACAAGTTTTATCATCCCCAAAACTAATTTAGATTAACCATACCGCATTCACTAACGCAACGCTACCCCCTTTCCCTTCGCTATTATTGGAGGAACATGCTACAATGATAATTACTATCAAGGAAAGGATGTTAGACAATGGCTGAAACAGATAAACAACCAGTTGACCGCATCGAAACGGCCATGCACGGGACGCCAAAGTTGCATCCCGACGAACAACGCAAGTACCTGGGGACCTTTCGGGAACGCGTCGAAGTCGCAGTGACCGTTGCCCAAATTAAACAGGCCAATTACGTCGACTCACTTCATCAAGCATTTACGAGCCATCCGGATGACCAATTATATATTAATGGTAATTTAGACCAGGAACTGATTGGGCCGTATATCAAGGCGGCTAGTCAAGCCAATATCAAATTCACTATCAAAACGGATGACATCTACCATACTGCTGATGATGATTACGCGCTTGTCTTCACTGCTGCAAGCGCCATTAACCAAGATATTATTGATGTTGCGCAGCGTTATCCCTCGCAGGCTTCATCAGCAACACCCCAGGCCGAGAAAACACCTGGGTTGCTAGATAAATTCAAAAAGTTACTTTAATACAACAAAGGTCCCCATCCACGCACGGATGAGGACCTTTTTACGTTTGACTGCGTTAATTACGCGCTAGAGTGCCATAAAGACTCATGATAACTAAGGCCGCAACAATGATCCCCATGAGGCTGACTGAAACCCATGCTGTTGTGACGATACTCAGTAGTAACAATATCCCACCACCAACTAGCGTATAGCCCAACCAATAACGAACACGCCGCCAAATCATTGGCCGAATCGTGTGACCACCTCGGTGCATCTGCGCGTATTGATTTGCACTGATTGTTGGCAAATAATTCCCGATGGCCATGAAAATAAAGGCAATCAAACTAACGGCAATACGCCAAATATCCAATTGATGGCCTAAGTTATAACTGATAGTTGTCGCATAGATCACACTTGATAGTACAGGCACGATCCAAATGATCATCTGTTCAAACCGTGGCGCCGGTGCCTTATGATTGGCATTCAACCGTGTCACCCCAACGCAAATCAGCTGAAACGCCATCATCATAATTGGAAAGCCAACGACCACTAATAATTTTGCGGCCATTCCATTAGGTTGATTATCCAAATTAAAATGAATAGCCATTTTGGCGGGCAAGGCCGCATAATTCACGACGCCGTAGCTCATTGGTAACAGAATAACAATATAGCTCAGCCACAACTGCAAGTTCCTTTTTGTCATCACTTTTCATCCCCCTGCTTTGGACTAAAACGATATAGCCACGTCAACATTTCCTCAAATACGCTCGCATTTAGCTCATAGTACACATAATTTTTTTCCTTGGTCACGTTAACTAAACCAGCTTGCTTCAAAAGCTTGAGATGATAAGACACCGTTGCATTACTTAACTTGAAATGAGCCGCAATCTCACCAGCCGATTGCCGATTCTGGCGTAAATCTTCCAAAATCTGGCGTCTGACAGGATCTGCAATTGCTTTAAAGGTCGTATTCAACGCCATACGGGCTACCTCCAATCACCTATTTAGATATATATCTAAATAGAGTATAACAGACAACCAGGAATTCAACAAGAGATATTTAGATAAAATTCGAAATAGGTGTTTTCAATCACGACACCGTGTATTGACTATAATCCTTTATATAAAATAAAAGGCTAACACTGGACAACTCGATTGTTGCACTGTTAGCCTCTGTTAAATTTAATCAATACTGAACAAATAAGCAACAGCACCATATGCTGGTAAAACAACACTGTTAGTCTCTTCTGCAATGTTTTGATCATTACTAATGATCTTCTCACATGGTCTATTCTGCAGTTCTGTTGGCAAAACAATTTTTTTTGGTTTTTCGGTAAAATTCCCGGCGACTAATAGTATCTGCTTCTGATCTCGTCTTAAGTATGAAAATACTTGTTCATTGTCGGGATCAAGCAACTCAAAGTCGCCCGTTGTCACAATCGATAAAGAATGACGCAACTTGATCAGTTGCTGATAATAATAGAAAATTGAGTCTTTATCCTTTAACGCTTGTTCCACATTAATTCTAGTATAGTTAGGATTGACGCTAAGCCATGGCGTTCCCGTTGTAAAACCGGCATTATGTTTGCTGGTCCACTGCATCGGGGTCCGCGCATTATCCCGTGACTTCAAATAAATGGCCTTCATTGTGTACTCTTTGCTGAGATGTTTATGATTAATAAAGTCTTGATAGATATTATGTGTTTCAATATCTTGATAGTCATCAATTGAGGTGAACTTGGCATTTGTCATTCCTAGTTCTTCACCTTGATAAATAAACGGTGTTCCTTGTTGAAAATGTAACACAGTCGCCAACAGCTTCGCAGATTTAACTCGGTACTCAGTATCATCGACACCAAACCGAGTTACCGGACGTGCTTGATCATGATTGCTCCAATACAAGCTATTCCAGCCATGATGTTCAGCCATGCCTAATTGCCACTTATTAAACACTTGTTTTAGTGCGGATAATTTGAAGCGTCTCGTAGAAAACTTACCATTTTCATCATAATCTAAATGCATATGGTCAAAGTGGAAAACCATGTTTAATTCTTTACGTCGTTCATCCGTATATTTTTCAGCCTCAGCAACACTAGTATGGGGTGTCTCGCCAACAGTCATAATGTCATAATGACTTAATACTTGCTGATTCATCTCACGTAAATAATCATGGATTTTAGGCCCATTGGCTGCACCATAATAATAACTGCCATACGCTTTATTTTGAATGACCGGACCATCCGGATAAGTTGGTTTTTTCGACAACAGACTGATGACATCCATCCGAAAACCATCAACGCCTTTGTTCAACCAAAAACGCATAATTTCATATACATCCTGACGTACTTTAGGGTTTTCCCAATTTAAATCAGGCTGTTGCTTTGCAAACAAATGTAAATAGTATTGACCGAGTTGATCAACATATTCCCAAGCTGAGCCGCCAAATGAGGAACCCCAGTTGTTAGGCAACTGTTCTTTACTCCCATCTTTCCAAATGTAATAATCATGATATTGATTGCTTGTACTTTGCTTAGCCGCCTTGAACCACGGATGTTCACTTGATGTGTGATTGACGACTAAATCCAAAATTAATCGCATATGTCGCTGATGTACTGCATCTAGTAATGCAGTGAAGTCCGCTAACGTTCCGAACTGATGGTCAATTTCTCGGTAATTGCTAATATCATAACCATTATCAACTTGTGGAGATTGATAGATAGGATTCAGCCAAATAACGTCCACACCAAGTTGCTTCAAATAATCTAACTTTTCAATGATACCTCTTATATCGCCAATTCCATCGCCATTACTGTCATTAAAGCTTTTCGGATAGATTTGATAAACAACACTCTTCCGCCACCACTCTGTTTTATTCATCATCATCATCCATTTCTATACTCATTTGATTAACTGAAACAATTGATTCTTGAGCCTGGGTGATTAAATCGCAAACCCGCTGATCTGTTAACTCGTGATCAGTCGGTTCTAGTGCAATGGCCAACGCTAACGGAAGATTCATGCCACTAATAATTTGTGTGTGGGGGCGCATTCGATAATTAAAAAATTGCTGATTTACACTGCCCGCCAGCATATCTGTCAAAATAACGATCTCCACTTCTGCAGGAATACTAGCCATTAATGATTTAACTTGTTGTTCTACTGGCTGGTTATCCATGTATGCCGTTAAAGCAACAATATCAGCTGCATTATTAGAAATAAAATTAACGGTGTCAGCCAGCCCACTAGCAAATTGATGATGTGATGCTAAAATAATTTTACGTTTCATAATTCACAACTCTCCCCTATGCCTTAAAGATGCCTAAAAATGTTCCTACCAGTGATATTGCAATAACTAGTAAGATTATTTTTGTTGGTGTCCATTTCTTATTGCCTAACAAATGATAAATTAATAAAGTCAGTAATGCCGGCAACAATGCAGGCATGATTTTATCAAAAATTCCGGTTTGAAGATTAAGCGTTACTTTACCTACCGCAAATTTAACAGGCATTGAAATTTTAACCACCGTTGCAACCAGAGCGCCAACAACACTTAGTCCGACAATTGAGGCAGATTCTGTAAAAATATTTAGTCGTTCACCCAATGACGTAATAAGCTTCGTACCACTGGTAAAGCCAATATCAAACATTTTAAGTTTCACAAACCAAAAAACAATGTTTGCAATCAACCAAACGATTGCACCTAATGGGTTTCCTTGTAAGGCCATATACCCTGAAATCGATCCCATAATTGTCGGCCACAATACCCAGACAAGCGTATCACCAACACCAGCCATCGGTCCCATTAAACTTGTCTTCAATGATTGAACTGCTGTCTTAGCCTTAATACCATCACGCTCTTCCATGGCTAATGAAGCGCCCAAAATCAGCGAAGACATTACAGTTGTCGAATTATAATAATTAAAATGATTTTCTAATGCTTCTTGATACTCATCGTCATCATCATAAATTTTTCGTAAGGCTGGTGCCAGTGCCCAAGCCACCGCAGGTCCCATTTGGGATTCATAATTAAAGATATTGCAAGCCATAAAATTATAGCGTACCGCGGCCCGCCGACGATCTTTTTTCGTAATCTTAGTTGTTGGTTGCTTATTCATCATAATCGTCCCCTTCATCTTCAACCACACCGGCATTTGTTGCTACTTGACTGACCTTTTTGGACTCGCTTAAGAAGTACCAATAAGCTGCAGCAAATCCAATTAAGGCAACACCCAAGACATCAATCTTCAAATATGCCGCTAGCACAAAGCCAACAATAATGTAACTGAGGAACTTTTTGACTGGCATATACCGTAATAGCATGCCAACTCCGACTACAGGTAACATACCGCCAGCAACAGTTAGTCCGTTTGTAACCCAACTAGGCACAACGTTCAAAATAAATTTGACAACATCGGCGCCCCAGAAAACAATTAGAATTGCAGGTAAGGCAGTTTGCAAACTGAACAAGGCCGGACCCCACCAGGCTTCACGACGCATTTTCTGAAAATCATGCTTTTGAACATCACCTAACATCTTATGCGCTAAGAAATTGACGATGATCCGTGCAATGACTTCTAACTGGATTGCTAATAATCCAACTGGTAACCCAACAGCAATCGCTGACTTAATCCCAGATCCAGTTCGTACAGCAATAAAAATACCGACAATTGTTGCCAATCCGTAATTAGGCGCAGACGCACCACCTAAAGCGGCGACACCTAACATCATTAATTGAAATGTCCCAGCAATAGTTAACGCAGTGGGTAAATCTCCCATAATCAAACCAGTAATCGTTCCGACAATTACCGGGAACCAAGACATAATCACAAGACCGTTCTGATCAATCGTCATATACCCTGCTAACAAAACAATAAGAATATCTTGTAATATTTGAATACCTGACATTATTAGTTCCTCCTCGTCTACGCTTTAAAAGGTTCTTCTGGATCAGTTGGCACGTACTGGATTACCAAAGGGACATTTTTCTGTTCCAATATTTGCAAATCACGACGTTCCTCATCATCTAAGGCAACAAACTTCGTAACTGGTTTGCGACCGCTTTCATTAAATAGAATACCAAGATCAACTTTAGGAATTTCGACGCCACCTTCAATAAGCTTAATCAATGTAGCGGGTTCTTTTACTAAAACAAATACCCGTTGATTATCATACTTACCAGCGTTGAAGTTAGTAATAGCTTTTTCCGTATTGATAATAGACATCCCAGTTCCGGCTGGCTTAGACATCCGCATACTTGCTTTAATGGCCTCGTTAGTACTTAATTCATCATCAACCACCATAAACCGTTTAACTTGTAATGCTTGTGCCCATTGATTAACAATTAATCCATGAATCAAACGTTGGTCTACCCGTGCTAAAATTACTGACATAATTAATTCCTCCATTTTTGGTATCGATACCAAATTATTTATTTTAAAAAGAGCATTAGGCTGATGCTCTCTTAATAACCTTTAGCTCAAATACTGTTTCAGTAGACGTTTCTGTGCCACTGATCTGTTTTAACATGACTTCGGCAGCTGCTTGTCCCATTCTTTTAACCGGTTGTTGTACAGTTGATAACGGGATTTTTAGATTCGCAGACATTGGCTGGTCGTCCACGCCCAATACTCCAATGGCACTAGGAACATTAATTTTGCATCGTTCTGCCTCTTGAACAACACCCATGGCAACTTCATCACTCCCCGCAATCAACACATCGGGTCGTACATTCAGTGTCAATATTTGTTGTAATATTTTACGACCATCTTCAAAAGTATGAGCGCCAGTGAATAACCACTGCCGATTGAAACGTAATTGATGCTCATTTAATGAATCTTGAAAACCTGCAAACCGGTCCGAATCAAAATCCTCTCCACGTTCTGTAATCACGATATTCTTACGGCCAGTAGCATAGGCAATTTTACGATACCCTTGATCATATAAAAAACTGGTTGCCATATAAAAACCCTTATATTGATTCGAACGAATAACGGGGACATCTTTTTCTTTTAGATACTCATTAACTAGGACAATCTTTCCATATTTTTGATATGCTCCAATAACTGCCCATGAGTTTTCAATTGAGCAAAGAATCACACCATCAACTTGTTGATTTTTCAATAAATTTAATGCTGTCACCTCTTCTTCTGGTCGACCAAAAGTCTGAACAATCAGCGTACTATAACCTTGCTCATCTAAAACCCGTTCAATAGCATCTACCAAATATGCAAAGAACGGATTCACGATTCGTGGAATTGTAACCGCAATTGTATTCGTTTTAGACCCGCGCAGTTGCCGAGCGGCCGGCCGTGGAACGTAACCCAATTCGGTCATTGCTGCTTTAACAAGATTTCTCTTTTTACTTGATACGTGTGGACTGTTATTGATAACCCGTGAAACTGTTGAGACTGACAAACCCGCTAACTTTGCGACGTCTGAAATCGTTGCCATTTACGCACTCCTTAATAGAACTACTTTCTTCATTCATCATAATACAAGCTTATATTTTGATTGTCAATATTTTTTGGTATCGTTTTCATGTTTTTCTGTTGTATTTATTTAAACGTAAATTTTATCTAAGAATGTCCAAATGCGTTTTCCAGGGATAAAAAATGAGCTTAACAAGATTACCTTGTCAAGCTCATTTTTTCGGTATAATTCCGTATGATTACAGCTTAAATCAATCGCAACTTAATCTTCATTTTTAAACAATGCATCCAACAACTGCCCCGCCACTGGTTGGGCAGTACCAAACATTGGGAACAAGTGCGGATACAAGTACGGCGCCGCATGAATACCCAAGTATACCGCCATTTCAGGATGCTCTGGCACTAATTCGGCATAGAGATTGGGAATCATCACGTCGACCCCAGCGACCGCTAAGTGTAAGTCTGCTACCAGCTTTTCCACCGCCTGCACATAGGATTGATGCATATCAGCCGTCGCGTCTAACACGTCCGCCCCGTTACCAAAAGTCGCATCCTCTCGTAATAAGATTTGAGTTCCCCGGCTGACCACAGAATCTAAGGTCAAGTGATATGAGTCCAGGCGATACCGTTCGATCGTTCCTAACTGTAGCGCTGATTGAGGCCACTTAAAAGCGGTCCCGCGCAACGCTCGACCATTTTTGCGGTCAAGTAACGTCTTGACTGTTGAGCGACCATCACCAACAATATTGGCTGGAATTCGTTCGACGATTGCTTGCACACGACCATCGATAACCAAAAAGCGATAACTTGATGCGACTACCACTTCCTCGGCCATTACCGCGGACGTTTGCTCAAATAGTTGCCGGACGACTTGTTCAAACAGTCCGCGTTCGGGCATAATCCGAAAGACAATTACTTTGTGCGACTCATCCGCCGCTTTTAATACGATCCCACCAGCTTGAACGTACCGATCATAATCAGCAATCAACTGATTAGCTGTATGATATGTCTGTGAAGCCGGCACCGGAACCCCGTGCTCAGCCAGAATTTGTTTGGCCGCTGCTTTATGTGTCAGTACGGTCGTTAGCGCCTGTGGATTTAAATCCGTTCCACTCCCATTCACAACTAATTGCGACCGTCCTAACTTAGTCAATCGTAAAATGTTAGCGTGTGGGTCAACAACGTCCACCTGCACTCCCCGCGTCAAGGCCTGCTGGGCTAGTTGCTGGCTCGATAGATCTAGCGCGGTAAAGCCCGCAAGTTCAAACGGACGTTCATTGCTCGATTCCTGATAGCGTGCAGCCCGTTCGAGTGCCCATGCTAACGGATCGGCTTGCATGGCAATCTGCGCACTCAACGTCGTCTTTGGATCAGTGACCCGCGTCTTCAACTGTTTGAGTAACACGGCATCTTCATTTGGTAGGCCATAGGTTTTAACAAAATCAGCAAGTGCATCTAAAACTTGAACAGCCGGTACAGCCTGAGCACTAGCCGTCGTTGGATTTTCACCCAAAACTTGACGGGTCAATTGGTCAGCTTGAGCGTTGACTTGGGATACCATCTTAGCTGGAAGTGCCGGCATCATTACGAAATAACTCGCCAACAAACGAACAAATGCCACCGCGTTCGCGTCCACCCCGACTGGACTAGTTGGATCGAGATCCAAGCCCCGGTATTCAAGATAATAGACCCCCTGCCGGGCCATCGTAGCTAGCTGCCCATTACTCCGAAACCGAACTGGCCCGTCAAAATCATTGACCGACAACAGCTGCTGTTGACGAACAGCCGCCGTCAACTTGGCCACGTAGCGATCAATTGACGTATAGTCTCCCGTCACTTGACTGTAGCGACCATCGGGATGTTGAACACTACTGCGCTGTGGACGACTCGTAGTATCCGTAACGGCTAGGCGTGGTGAAGCGCCAAATAAATACTGAATCAGCCAGTTCATGCGCACCAATCCCTGAGCGACTTTCAGATAAATTGCATTGCGAAAGTCAACATAACTGTGATACTGATGATGGAAAGTCTCAGTATATAAACGGGTGAATAAAGCTTCATTCAAGCTCATATTCACGTGACTACCAGTCGTCATTAATCGCTGTAACTCATACTTACGAGCTAAGACGCGACGACGCTGATAGCTGACTTGATCAACATCAGCCAGTGGCACGTTCGTTAGATCATCCGGCAACACAGGCGTACTCGACAGTGGCCAAAGTCGTTCGTCCGCATCGAGTGACCGCCGTGCTGCGGTATTCAAGCCCTTCAGATACGCCATCAATGCAGGAATGTCACGACGCACCGGCGTAGTAAACTTTAAAGCACTTGCGGAAAAGCCCGGACGTAACTGATGATTTTGTTGCGCTGATCCAAACGCTTGCGGGTGTGCTGTCGTCGCTAAGTGACCATGGTCGTCCACCCGGTGCATGGTGACCTCTAGTCCTAAATTAGCCTGATGAACGAGTGGGACTAAGTGATACTGTACAATTGCCTTACCAACGGCATCTAATTCCATAATGATCAATCCTTTATAATTATTTTGTTCGTTAAACTGATTATTCGGTGTCCTTCATTGTAAATGCTATAATAGTTGGGACTAGTTTTGCAAGGAGGGATTTCAAACGATGCAACAACCATTAGCCTACCGGATGCGACCAAAAACGCTGAAAGACGTTGTCGGCCAGCAACAATTGGTCGGCCCAGGCAAGATCATCGCCCGGATAGTCAAAGCCAAACGACTATCATCAATGATTCTATACGGCCCACCAGGTACTGGCAAGACTAGTATCGCGAGTGCCATTGCCGGTTCCACCAAGTATGCTTTTCGCATGCTGAATGCAGCTACCGACAGTAAAAAACAACTTCAAATCGTAGCCGAAGAAGCCAAAATGAGCGGGACGGTCATTCTTCTGCTGGATGAAATCCACCGGTTGGATAAAACTAAACAAGACTTTTTATTGCCTCACTTAGAAAGTGGCCGCATCATTTTGATTGGTGCTACGACCGAAAATCCATATATTAGCATTAATCCAGCCATCCGTAGTCGAACGCAGATCTTTCAAGTTTTCCCGCTCACTGACGATGATATTCAGCACGCGGTGGAACGAGCCCTCGCTGACGAAAAAAACGGTCTTGGCAGTTACCACGTTGATTTAGCACCCGCGGCCATGCACCACCTGTGCACCGCTACCAACGGTGATTTGCGCAGTGCCCTCAATGGGTTAGAATTGGCCGTATTATCATCGTCTCCGGCCGATGACGGCACCATCGCCATTTCACAACAAACGATTGAAGAATGCTTGCAAAAGAAAGCCTTATCCGCAGATAAAGATGGTGACGCCCACTACGACGTGATCTCGGCCTTTCAAAAGTCCATACGCGGTTCCGACGTAAACGCTGCATTACACTACTTAGCCCGGCTAGTTGAGGCGGGGGATTTAAAGAGTATTATGCGTCGGCTGATGGTGATTGCCTATGAGGATATTGGATTAGCTAATCCAGCCGCGTGTGCCCACACCGTCGCAGCTGTTCAAGCTGCCGATCAATTGGGATTTCCTGAAGCACGGATTCCGCTAGCTGACGCTGTGATTGAATTAGCCTTATCGCCAAAGTCAAATTCAGGGATCAGTGCCATTGATGCCGCGCTCACAACGGTCCGTGACGGCCATTTCGGTGATATCCCGGCCGACATCAAGGATGCGCATTATCAAGGCGCTGCCAAACTCGGTCATGGTGTTGGATACGATTTTCCACACGATCACCCGGGTGATTGGGTCGCTCAACAGTATTTACCAGATGCCATCAAATCAGCCAAGTATTACGAGCCCAAAACAAATGGCCGCTACGAAACAGCCCTTGCGCAACAATACGAAAAATTATTAAAGGCTAACGAGAGAAATCGCTAACAATACCTTGGTTGTGCTAATAATTGCAACTTTTATTTTTATATGCTAGACTAAGAGTCGAAATTACTAAGGTGTGCGCATTGCTCTAAACAAAGTGTTGCCGAACAATTAATACTACTTTGGGATGTCCGTTAGCTAATTCCATAACATGCCTTATCCTTTGGTAGTTAGCGAATTAGTCAGAACGTCCCACCTGCCTTAAAGCGGGTCAATACTGAAGGGCGATTAACGGCACCACTAGTTTTTCCGGAAGTTTACTTCCGTTGGTCAGGACTTGTTCCTGGCCTTTTTTTGTGGCGTGAAAGCGACCCAAGTTCACAACGTCATTTTACTAACACCGTCCAAAACTCATGGGGAGAATGGTTAATTGGGAAGCCGGTTATACATGAATAATCTCGGCTACTGAAATACAGTCCATCACGCTGGTTTGGGTATTTCTGCAACAATCCGGCACTCCTGAACAATTACTCATCCTCATAAAACCAGCATGACGTGTGTCGCAATCATTTGACGCTAAATTGTGTTGTGTGAACTACTAGTACTAATCGCTTATCTTTAGCTAGCATTGCATTTGTCTTCTCTTCCGGAATCAACTAAAATAAGATTAACATCACCTGTTGGAGGTTCATTTTGATTACATTACTGCTTGTCATATACACGCTCATTGCGGGTTGGCTCAGTTATTATCTGCTGACGCACCAGTCCCGACCATTTCTCTTTTTTGACCCGAACAAAGCGCCGACAATCAAACACGTCGCACGCTATGGTGGCGGCTTAATGTTACTAGTTACCATCGCCTGTTTCGTGACCATCTTTGTTCAAGCGACAATGCTAATTGCCATTGTACTGGCTAGCGGTTCACTGATTATGATGGCAATTGCACTAATTTTAGTGAGTTTCATGCAAATCTCATAGAAAACGCTTTTTATTTTTTGCGAAAACCTTTACAATATAGTTATAAAGTAATGAGGGGTGAGAATGATGTTACAACAATACCAACACATTTTAGTTCCTGTTGATGGTTCTTATGAAGCGGAATTAGCATTTAAAAAGGCGGTTGCCGTCGCGAAACGGAACGGACCTAACGCCTCAGTTCACATGGTCCACGTGGTTGATACCCGTGCTTTCCAAAACATTTCTAGTTTTGATACGACCATGGTTGAACAAGTGACCGATACTGCTCAAAAAACGTTGGACAAGTACGTTGCAGAAGCTAAGGCGGACGGCTTAGATAACGTGGATTATTCGATTGAATATGGCGCACCTAAGACGATTATTGCGCGCGACGTTCCTAAGGATATGGGCATCGATTTAATTATGATTGGCGCAACTGGTCTCAACGCGGTTGAACGCTTATTGATCGGGTCAGTCACCGAATATGTCACTCGGATGGCTGTTTGTGACGTTCTCGTTGTCCGGACTGACTTGGAAAATAAGCCAGCTCCTAAACCAAAGAAAAAGTAATCTTTTGATACACGTACAATAAAAATCGGCTCAGTGAAGTTACTTACCTCACTGGCCGATTTTTTACTATTTGCCAAAATCATACCACTTACTGCTCTAAAATTGCCCGGTAAAGCGCCTGACCAAGATCATTCATCGCGACCGTTTGCGCGGTACGTTCCCCACTAGCAGTCATCATCGTCATGATAAAAGTTCCCTGACGATTCTGAACGATGGCCGCATCATTTTGAACACCGTATGCTTGATAGTCCCCAGTTTTGTTATAGATCGTCGCGCGTGTTGGCAGATTTTTGACCAACTTACTGTGATCCGTGTTCGCCTTCAAAATCGTTAACATCGCGTGATCGGCTTTGTTCGAGATCAAACGCAGGTTCGCCAGTCGTTTCAGCACCGTTGCCACATCCCGAACCGAAGTATCGTTATCATGCCCGGCCTTTAGTGCGGCAGTATCCATTAACCGCCGAGCCATTTTTGTATCAGTCAGACCCAACTGTGCAATTTCCGTGTTGACCGCCGAGAAGCCGCCAACACGATCCAACATGATATTAGCAGCCGTATTATCACTCTCCGTAATCATGCGTTTCGTGATTTCAGCATACGTCAACTGGCTTCCAGCTGGTAACGTGTGCAACGTCCCGGTTCCACCAACTTTATCGGCAGCACGCAGGGTATAACGATCCTGCATGCGCCAATTATTTTGATGGACCTGATCAAAGGCAGTGACCATAATAAATAACGTGATCAAACTGCCAGCACGTTGCGCTCGATTATTCAAAACCACGGTCTGGCTACCCGTTAATGGCATCACCGCTACCGAAGTTTGACCAGCCAACCCATTCGTTGCTTGCGCAACCAGATCAGTAACTGTCGTAGTCGGAAATGTCTGTGTTGCCTTCATCGGTGCGTCAGAATCGCTGGCAGCCGGCTTATGCACCTGGCTTTTACCTGCCGACTCGGCAGTTGCCGATGTCGTAGACGACCACAATAGTTGTCCCACGATATAGCCGCCACCCAGCAATAGTAACCCCGCAATTAATACCCCAAGGAGTGTTTGTGGCCTAAAGCGACTCGAAAAAGTTGTCCGCCGTGATTGTTGACGCCGCCGCTGGACTCGGCTTTGCTGATTGACATCACCATTCACTGGCGTTAGACGATGACCACATTTTAGGCAAGTCACGGCATGCGGTGAATTTTGGTAACCACAGTTTTGACAACTCATCTTCACATTCCCCCCGGTATTAAAAATAGGACAGTCAGCGGTGTGCCGTGCCTAATGGGAACCGCAATATCTCCCATTAAGCGCGGCCGTTCACCGCTAACTGTCCTATCACGTTATCTAAGCGTCGTTAGCCACTTGCAAGGGTGCAATATGGTACTCGGCCATTTCTTTCGTGATTTTTTCGGTCAAACTACTGTTATGTGTCACCAGACTTAACGCATACGCCACGTAATAGTGATCATGCGCTGACTGGACATTATTTAAAACAACTTCATTGGCCGCCTTTTGTGCATACAAACGGTCTAATAAATAAAGTGACTGACTCTCCTGAGCCTTCTTGAGTGCCAAGTCGATCAACTCCAAAGCTTCCTCTGGAAAATTGATCTTAGCATACAATTGTGCGGCTGAGGCGTAAATCAAAATTTCATTTTGTAAGTAATCGTCGTCACCCATCGGCATTGCTTGCGCATCCATTGTGTGTAAGGTAGCAACTGCCTGTTTGACAAAAATTTCAGCCTTGTCATAGGCCTGCTTACGTTCATAAGCTAAGCCGGTTCCAAGTGTGGCCAGGATGGCAAACATATCGTGACTAGACTTGACGAACTGATTAAGCAACATCCCAAAGTTAAAGATGGCTTCATCAGCATTGTCATTGAGCACTAATTGAAGATAGCCCTCATAGTAATAATACTGTTTCTTATCCGTATTACTACGTAACTGCTTCGGACGGATATGCTGGAACACATCCTGAGCCTCTTCCAGTTGTGTATGTCGAATCAAAGTATCAATTTTTTTGAAGGTCCGATATAACTGGTCGTCATTTTCAATAATGACTTCCGATAAACGAATTCCTAATCGATTACAAATTTTCATCATAATCTTCATACTTGGAATTTTACTTTTTTTCTCGATTAGACTAATCGTTGCCTGAGTACAAATCCCATCAGCCAGTTCCTTCTGCGACATGCCCTTCCGCTTTCTGAACTGCCGCACTTTTTCTCCTAATATTCTCATGCTTAACCCCTCTTCATTGATTGCCTTAAACCAAACTCATTTTGTAACTCCCCTTGCTGCCCCCACTAAATGAACAAGGGTATCGTGACACCTAATCAATCCTCGTTAATCCGTTCGAATAATTGAGCACTAACCAATTGGACAATACCAATTACGCATATAATTATATTCACATAACGGAATTTTAGCAAGAAATACGCGTAATTCTTATTTAATATTAAGTTTATACCATGATATCGGCCGAAGGTCATTTATTAATTATCCAGGCTTACAGTTCGTTAACCACCCTAATCAAGGACTTGTTCATTAAAAGTGAGAACTACTGAAAGCGATTTAAAGGGGAGCGAATTAACCTTATTAACAGCAAACATCAATTGTCATGACACCCTCAATTAATCGGTTGACGTGGCTTAATAATTAAGATTAGTTCTCATACTTCTTTCAGTAGTTTATAACCAACTAACTAACCAATTTATCAATTGATAAAAATAATAATGCTTAGATTGACCCTGTAATCTTCGTAGTTGGCCCGGTCGATTTGTGATCAGCCCGTCAGCCCCCATGGCCGTCAGTCGCTGCATTGCAAGCGGCCGATCAACAGTCCAGAAGTAGACGATCCGATGTTGGCGGTGGGCCGCACTGATCTGCTCACGGGTCGCGGTCAGTGCTTGTAAAGAATAAAATCCCGCGACGGAATTAGAAAAATCCGTCAGATAAAACGGTGTTATGAAGCCAACCGGTAGTTGCGCCGCCCGTTGATGTAATCGTTCAATCACACGATAGTCCAAAGAGTGTACCGCCCCTTTTTGTTGTATCAGTCGTTGTGCATAGTTGTCGGCAAAAATCCCCATTAGTTGATCAGCCGTCCCAACTGACTTGATTTCGACTAATAAAGGTTGCTGTAATTTGTGTGCCACCGCAAAGTACTGCTTAAACGTACTCAAGTAGCCTTTTTGACCATGCTCCCGTAGTGGTAATCCACTCAACTTATCAACGGGGTACTCATGAACGGGACCGGGTTGACCCGCTAAAGCTTTCAGCGTTGGATCATGCATGACGACCCAGTGGCGATCCGCTGTCGGCTGGATATCCATTTCGACCATATCAGGCTGAACTTGCTTTACAGTCCTTTTAAGCGCCGCTGTGGTATTTTGGACACCGTCACGACCATTAACACCCCGATGTGCAATAATTGCTAGCGGCGCCGTTGGTGGCGTTCCTAGCCACCAGCCTGCGTAACCACCCAAGACTAGCAAACCGGTCAACGTAAGTAGCCCAGTTTGCCAGTTAGAGTGACCGGCGATTGCTGTTTCTGGCCAAAGGCACGACCACCATCCCATAAACATTAACCAAGCCAGCAGTTGCAACCCAGTCATCATGAAAACTGCAATAAATTGACTGACCAGCTGGCTAACAGCGCCACTAGCCCACACTATGCCACCACTAATGATTGCCATAACGAGCCAGCTAATCAGGAACAGCCACACATTTCGACTTTTTTTAAAGACTGTCCACCAGGAAATCCGCCAACCCGTTCGCCAATAATTACGCCAGCTGGTCGGAGCGGTCAATTGGCGTTGGAGTGCTGGTAACCACTTCCAGCTAATCAGCCAGCCCAACAGCCAAAGTGGTCCCGCCACAGGAAGCCAGTCATAACGCGTATTAAAGATTATATTTTGAACAGTCGCTGGCAATTGTATGCTCGCTTGTAAAGTTGCTAAATAGCCTAACCAACCGAGTGGTAACCACCACACCGCCGTAAACATTAACAGCACCCAGCGATACAAAAATTGACCGGCCTGCCACGACTCATGATTACTACGAGCGACCATGGCTGGTAACCAGGCACTCAAAAGCAACAAGCCTAGCAAGCTGACTACCCCACCGACCAGAATCCCGAGCACCTTAGCGAGTACCGCCAGCAATATGCCGGCCAACCACCAGCAGGCTAGCGGTCCAGCCAGTTGGCGCGCTCCCTGCATCACTAAGTGCCATCCGCGACTTAACAACCTGACCCCTCCTCACAAAAAAAGGCGGCCGTGATGAATCGCTTCATCCCAACCACCACAAAACTCATTACTATCTTATTCCGCGTCTAACGCAACGAAATCATAGTGAATATCAGATTGACGTTTGAATTCATCAAAACCAAGTTGGATCAATTGATCGATCAACGCCGTATAACTAATGCCCGAAACTTCCCATAGCTTTGGATATAAACTAATGTTAGTAAAACCAGGTAACGTATTGATTTCACCCAAGTATGGTTCACCATCTTCAGACACTAAGAAATCGACGCGTGCCATTCCTTTTAGACCAAGCGCTTTAAACGCGTCTAGCGACATCTGTTGAATCCGTTTCGTCAAATCAGCTGGTAATTCGACTGGTAATTCGAACGTTACACCACTCGCATCCACGAACTTATTATTATAGTCGTAGAACGTGTCCGTCTTCGGCACATCAATGGCACCAAGCTTAGATGCCTTAGGATTTTCATTGCCTAAGATCGAGCATTCCACTTCACGCGGATTGTCAATCGATTCTTCAACTAAAATCTTGTAGTCATATTTGAACGCATCGGCCAAACCATCCAAGTATTCTTGTTCATTCTCAGCTTTATGAATCCCAATCGACGATCCTTGATTGGCTGGCTTAATGAATAAATGATCACCCACGTGGGCTTGTAAATAAGCGTACGTCATTTGGTCCCGGTTTTCCGGTGTAACCACCACGTACTTGGTGTTTTGAATATGATGATGCGTTAAAATCTGCTTCGTAATATCCTTATCAAAACTAGCTGCCGACGCTAAGACACCACTACCAACATACGGCTTTTTCAATAACTTGAACAGCCCTTGTAAAGTACCATCTTCCCCTAAGTTACCATGAACCACTGGATAGAAGATATCAATATCTTTGGCCAGTGTCAGGTTCTTGATGGGAGCTAATGGATCACTCATGTCCAACTTTGGCATTTCTTCGGCGACGACTTGATCTTCTGGTTCACCATCAAATACGCGCCGAGTTGCAGCATCACTCAAGACAATCCCGTTCTTCGTGATTAAAAACAAGTCAATCTCGTACTTATTCTTGTCCATGGCATCATAAATGTTGTGCGCTGAACGCTTCGAAACATCATGTTCTGAAGAGTTACCACCAAACAACATACCAACATGGATCTTTTTTTGTGTCTCCATAATTTTGTTCATCCTATCAAGGTTTATTTCATACTACGGCTTAGTTAATTCTACAATATCTGAGCACAATTGAAAACATTTTTACAATAAAACGTTGTTTTTTACGCGTCAAATGGCGCAGTCAAGACAATCTTACCCAACATTTGCCCCGTCTCTACGATTGTGTGCGCAGTTCGCAAATTTGCTGCATTAATTCCAGCTAAAGTCCGCTTGGTCGTCGGTACAATCACCCCGGCATCGGCCAGTTGCGCTACCTGTGCCAGAATACTCCCCTGCGTCGCCATCGATGGCAACTGATAGTTAGCCTTCGTAAACATAAACTCCCAAGCAAAATTCAAACTTTTCGGCTTTAGTAACGCCATTGGCAAGGGGTGCTGATTTGTCACTACGGCGACGATCGTGCCAAGTGGCCGGACTAGCGGTGTCACTAATGGCAAGTATTGATCCGTAGAGTGTAATAGTATCGCATGATCGACAGCCTGCAAACCGGCCGCAGCTAATTGCGATCCCAGATCTTGATGGTAATCTAAGACGATATCAGCACCTAACCGCTTAACCCATTCAGTGGTTTCTGGCTTACCAGTCGTCGTAATAACTTGAAGACCCGCCCACTTTGCCAACTGGATGGCCATCGAGCCAACCCCACCAGCACCATTGATGATAAGGACGCTCTGACCAAGATTCGCGTCAGCCGCTGCAGTGAATGGTAATTTTTCAAACAATGCTTCCCAAGCTGTCAGTGTCGTTAGCGGCAGACCAGCTGACTGCGCCGGCGACCACGTTTTCGGGGCACACGCAACTAACCGTTCATCAACCAATTGATACTGAGCATCACTCCCCGGCCGATCGACGGCGCCAGCATAATAAACGACATCATCTGTCATAATCGTTGTCACTGCTTCACCGACCGCCAACACTTTAGCAACGGCATCAAAACCTAGTATTCGCGGCGTTGTCACTGGCGATTGACCTTGCCGCTGCTTCGTATCGATTGGATTGACTGCGGTTGCTAAGACGGCTACTAAGATATCACGGCCACGAGGTTGATTTACATTAATGGTGACATCTTGTAAACTATTCGGATCGCTCACTGGCAACCCTTGCGTTAATCCAACTGCTTTTGCCTGCATTCAAAAGACTTCCTTCCAAAACTAACCTAAAAATTCTAATTCATCATCCAAATAATCTACGACGGCCGTTGGCAGATCATCGTGTAATGCAAGTGCTTCCAATAATCGATTACGATTGAAAATCTGCGTCCATTCAGCTTCACTAGCCGGACGAGTATGCATCATCAACTGCTGATGCCAGTCCTTCATCGCAGTTAACAAATAATCACAATAAAGCTCATGTTTGTTTGTAATCAAGGTCAAATAAGTCGATAGTCGTTCTGGCTCGCCAAAAATCAACGGCGTTGTTAACTTTTGATAACGAGCAATCAATGCGGCCAACAGTAATAATTTATCCGCACGTGCGAGTTGAGACTCATCTGCCAGTTCATCTAAGATATTACCAATATGCGTGTACGCATGCGCCCAACCGGTGGTGCCCACAAACCCCCGAGTATCCTTTTCGAGTAAAATGTAGACTGTCATTTGCTCAACAACTAGATCCAGCCGCGCGGGTGTCATAAACTTGAGACCCGCATGGTCCGCATACAAGAGCACTGACAGTAATAGTATCGCAAATGACCGCTGATAAATGGCATCATTTTGCGGCTCATCGATGTGTGCAAATAACATCTGATCTTGAATCAACTGATCAAAAATATCGCCCAACTGTTCCGGTGTGAGTACCTGCTGCTGTAATGCCTCGTTTAACAAATAGTAGACGCCTTGATCACGAACCAGCGGATTCAGCGAACCAACGTGTGCCATCAATAATTTGATTTGATCGTCGCTCATCGCGGTCAACGTGCCTTTCTTCAACTGCTCATGAAGTGTTGCAATCAGTGGAAGCACCTCTTCGTCGCTCGGAATCGTTACCGTGGTTGTCACGGTACTCGGTAACTGCTTAATCAGCGTTGCCATTCGACTGGGCAGTGACTGATAGATTTGTCCCGCTCGAAGTTGTTGTCTTAACTTTAACACTGCATCCTTAACCTGCATCAATTTCTCTGCTTGCATAATGACCTCGTAATCTCGAATTTACCTTCTATTTTAGCATGTCAGCGCCTGTCTGCCCAAAAGAACCATTCAATCATAAAACGTGACCTAATTATAGACGTCACGAAGCCAACCTGAGCCAATACCCAAGTCCACACCGCACACCCTGATTAGGCCACGTTTAATGACAAGATGTTTCAATCCATGCTTAGAAAAAGCTTATGCTTGCGGTAAAACGTCCACTTGCGACTTGATAAACTTCGCTGACGCTGCTAACGACGCTCGTTCATCAGTGGTCAGATCTAGTTGAATTAATGATTCAATCCCGTTTTTACCAATCACAGCAGGCATGCCAACGTATGTCCCATATTGCGGATCAAAAGCTGAAACTGGGCAAGCCAGTTGTGCATCCGCGCTGACAGCTTCTGCCAATCGGACACCACAAGTAGCAATCGCAAAGTTTGTATAATGCTTACCCGCCATGACTGCAAATGCCCCTTGCCTTGCATCTTCTTCAAGTTGATCAAGGTTCAGACCTGGGAAATTTTTGATAGGCTGCCCATTGACGCTAACCGTTGACCAAGCTACAAATTGTGAGTTGCCGTGTTCGCCATATACGTACCCCGCAACATTTTTACCATTCGTACCAGCTGCTTGTCCGACATACTTTTGCATCCGCGCCGTATCTAAGAAGGTCCCCGTACCAAAAACCCGTTGCCGTGGAAAACCTGTCATTCGTTGTAAATAATCCGTCATGACGTCACACGGATTCATAATATCGATCAAAATACCTTTGAAGCCAGATGCCACAATCTTGGGCGCGATCTCCCGTACAATCGCTTGGTTTAAATCATACTCACCAAAGCGACCCTTGGAACTATTCATATCAATGGCACCAATATTGCCAGAAGCCACGATCAACACTTCGGCATCGGCCAAAGCTGAATAATCGTTTAAAATAATCTTAGTGGTTGAGCTTAGACGAGGTGACGCGTCGTCTAAATCGAGTTTTTGCGCCTTGGCCAAGGCCTCATTCTTATCGATTAAAACTAATTCATCAACGGTTCCTTGTTGAACCAACGTATAAGCCACTGTCGCACCGACTTGGCCTAACCCGATCACACCATATTTACGCATGCTGCAAACCCCAATCTGTAGTTTATTTAACTTGGTTAGCGTACCTTGCAACCGCTATAAAGTCAAGCAGGACGCTGTCTCATAAGAATTTAATCAACAGTACTACTTAGATAATATCAAACGTGCATTTTCATTAACCCGCTTCGGAAAGTTACCGTAGTCAAACTCCGTGAAAAAAGCTAGCCTCAGGGAATCCCTGAAGCTAGCTCAATCAATCAATATTCTGATTTAAGATGGTCCGTTTAGTCGGCCGAAACTGGCAGGATGGCACCCTTGTACTTATTTTCAATCCATTTCTGGGTGCTCTTAGAACGTAAAGCTTTCATTAGTTTCTTAATAGCTGGCTTGTTCTTATCACCCTTACGAACAGCCACAATGTTGGCATATGGTGAATCTGATTTTTCAAGTGCAATCGCATCCTTCTTAGGATTCAACCCAGCTTGAACCGCGTAGTTCGCGTTAATAACGACCGCATCACCATCATTGGTTTTGTAGAACGATGTCATTAACTTAGCATCAGACGAATGATTGAACTTCAAATGACGTTTGTTAGTCTTAATGTCATTAAAAGTTGCTGAAGTTAAATCTGTCCCTTTTTTCAAAGTAATTAAACCCGCATCCTTAAATAACGTCAGGACCCGACCATAGTCAGCCACGTTGCTACTGACCAGAACGGTTGCGCCGTCTTTCAAGTCTTTTAGACTCTTAACTTTCTTGGAATAAACACCGATTGGTTCCAAGTGAACTTTCCCCGCCGATACGAGACTCCCATGATTCTCCTTGTTCCAGTTATCCAAGAATGGGATGTGTTGGAAGTAGTTGGCATCTAATTCTTTCGAAGCCAATGCCTTATTAGGTAAGATGTAATCTTGAAAGACTTTGATCTTCAAGTTAACGCCTTCCTTTTTCAATTCCGGTTGCACGTGCTTCAAGATTTGTGCATGTGGCACTGAAGAAGCCCCTACAGTAATGGTCGTTGTCTTTGTTGACGCTGACTTCCCACAACCGACTAACAAAATTGCCGTTGCCGCAACTGCTAATAATCCTAGAATCCCTTTTTTTTGCATAATTCCGTTTCCTCCTATACGAACTTTAATTAACCCGCTTATCAATATGCCGAACTGCAATATCCCCAATAACTTGGAAGATAAACACGATAATCACAATGATTACCGTCGCTACAAATGTGATGGCGTTGTTATTGGACTGAAACCCGTCTTGGTAGGCCAAATTACCCAGACCACCAGCACCAATGGCTCCTGCCATCGCGGTGTAGCCAATTAATGAAATCGTCGTGACCGTGATTCCAGAAACTAATGCCGGCATGCTTTCTGGCAATAGGACTTTTCGAATAATCTGCCACCGGGTCGCCCCCATTGATTCAGCGGCCTCAATCACTCCATGATCCAATTCATGGAAGGCCAATTCAACCATCCGCGCATAGAATGGCGCAGCAGAAATAATCAGTGATGGTAAGGCCGCGCGCGGTCCGATAATCGTTCCAACTAACTTAGACGTTACCGGCAATAATAGCACGATCAAAATAATGAAAGGAATCGACCGGAAAACGTTGACAAACAGCGCAACGATCCAATTCAAGGCCTTAGCCAGCGGATTCTGACTCCCAGCCGTCTCATAAAGTAACAGACCTAAGGCGATTCCGAGAATGGCAACTACGACCATCGACACAATCGTCAACCAAATTGTTTCCCACGTGGCCGACATCATGCTACCCCAATCGACATTTGCAAATTTAAAATATGAATCTAATCCTTGATCATTCACGGTTCAAGACCTCCGTTTCCACCCGCATCGTTTGTAGGTACGCTAGAGCGCCCTTAATCTGTTCCTGATCACCCGTTAGTTGTAAGTACAGCGAACCAATCGCCCCTTCTTGGGTTTGGTGAATCCCACCCTCAATAATATTTAAATCTAACGGATACTTCTTCAACATCTCTGAAACAATCGGTAGCTGGGCTTGATCGCCATGGAACGTCAGTTGTACGATAGTTCCCTTTGGATATTTCGCCAGCAGCTGGTCCACGACCACCGTTGTGTCATTCAGCGACGGCGTGACCTCTTCATTAACAAACCGCTTAGTCACAGCCTGCTGTGGTCGCTTGAAGACTTCAAGTACTGGTCCTTGTTCGACGATTTTACCAGCTTCCATCACCGCGACATGATCAGCAATCTTGCGAATCACGTGCATCTCATGCGTAATCAATACGATCGTCAAATGGAGCTTCTGGTTGATCGATAACAACAGATCCAACACTTCATCAGTTGTCTGCGGGTCTAGGGCACTAGTGGCTTCATCAGAAAGTAAAATCTGAGGATCATTCGCAAGTGCCCGGGCAATCCCGACCCGTTGCTTCTGACCACCTGATAATTCTGACGGATAAGCCGTTTCCCGACCGGCCAACCCAACCAAGTCTGCTAAGTGTTCGGCTTTCTTACGGGCATCCACCTTGGACAGACCAGCAATTTCAAGTGGAAACATAATATTCTCCAAAACGGTCCGCGACCATAATAGATTAAAATGTTGAAAAATCATGCCGATCTTTTGACGTTGGGCACGTAACTTGGCCCCGCTCAACGTTGTAATATTGACATCATCAATCACAACTGACCCACTAGTGGGTGTCTCTAAGCCATTCAGCATCCGTACCAGAGTACTTTTACCAGCACCCGAATAGCCAACAATGCCATAAATGTGACCATCTTCGATTTTTAAATTAACATCTTGAACGGCGTGAACCGCCCCTTGCTTAGCATCAAAGGTTTTCGTCACATCTTTAAATTCAATCAAGTCAATTCCTCCTTACGCATCAAAAAAAGCTCCTCATCCCAGACAATTACGACAATAATCATCAATAGGACGAGAAGCTTAGCCTCGTGGTACCACCCATCTTCACAACTAGCTCACGCCAGTTGTCTCAAGAGTTACTTTGAACTCCGCATGATAATGGGTGCGACCCAAGCTTAGCTTGCGACTGCTCACTAAACTTCATTACTTCAAGACCATCTTCAGCTTCACGATTAATCCCCTTTCACCAATCAGGGACTCTCTAAGTAATCATAACCGCGTACTCATCTTTTCAAAATGATAACTTTTTTAATCAATTGTTAATGTAACGAGTATACCGAGCCTGTTTCTAATTGTCAAGGCCTGGCAATTAGTCCACGTCGATTAACCAAGCAACGCCGTCTTCAACGCTATTTAACGCATCGAAGTTCTCACTCAACGCCGGGTTGACCGCAACCACGGTCCCATTGATTGGACAGTTGAATTCAGAAACGGCTTTGGTCGCTTCAACGCTCAGAAAAGCGCTGTTCTGACTGACCTTGTCACCGATAGCTGGTAACTCAGCATATTTCACTTCACCAAGAGCCTCATGGGCGGCCTTAGTTAAACCTAACCGCGTATGTCCATCAACGTCTTTTGTCCAAAAATAAGCTGCATCTTCACTCATACTAAACACCATACCTTTACAATAATTTTACTATTCAAACCGGTCGTTACGACTGAACATGTAGGACTTGTAATGATATCGCATCGACATCATTAAACCTATCCCAGCCATATTGGCAATCAACGCCGAACCCCCTTGACTAATAAACGGCAAGGGAATCCCAGTCATTGGTAACAGTCCGATACTCATCCCAATGTTTTCGAACACGTGGAAGAGAATCATCATAATGACCCCGGTTGAAATGTAAGCGTAGAATTCATTCTTCGTATCAAACGTCACTCGGATCATCTGGTAAATCAATAAGAAATACAATAAAATGACCACGGCACAACCGATAAAGCCAAAGTTTTCACCAATTACCGAGAAAATCATATCAGATTCACGCACAGGAACAGTCACGTGGGAAACGTTAAATCCCCGCCCAGTAATCTGACCTGAACCAATCGCTTTCATACTCTGCCAAACTTGATAAGCATTGTTAGACGTGTCCGTCGACGGATTCAACCAGGTATCGATCCGCGCAAATTGGTATTGCTTAAAACCGATAGCTTCCAAAATATGGCGACCACTCTGCGAGATCACGAGATATAACGCAGTCCCCGCAATCGCCGCCACAATGGCAAACGTCGGTGCCAATAATCGCCACGAAATCCCAGAAACTAAGATAACGCCCCCAAGAATCGCGAAGAACACCAGCATCGTCCCAAAGTCATTTTGTAACTTCAAAAGGATAGCAACTGGCACCATGTACGCAATTAACTTCCCAATGAGTTGCCAATCGCTCGCCATCGTATGTGTTGGGTGCTCCGTGTTATGCATTGTCACGACTCGTCCAAGCATCAAGATGAAGGCGGGCTTCATGACTTCAGACGGTTGCAACGTCAAGGAACCAACTGCGAACCAACTTTTAGCCCCAGTGCTCGCAAACAGTGATCTACTGTACAAGACCAAAACGGCCGCAAGCAGGAAGATCCCAAACCAATAGGCAATCGGTGCCACTCGCCATAACTGTTCCGAATCAAATTGCATCACAATTACGGCAATCGCGGTCCCAATCACGAACCACATGACTTGAGAAATCACCTGCTTCGTGACGTTTACTGAACTAGAGTCGTGCACTGCGGCGACATAAATCGACGCCAGCCCGATCAATCCTAGCATCATCACTGAAAATATGATACCCCAGTCAATTCTTGAATCCTCGTCTTGACTGCGGAGTCTAGATTCTTCTGCCACAAATAACGCTCCTAACCTGTTGGGATTAGCCCACCGCACGCGTCAGACTAACCCTATTCACAATATCATTTTGTACTTTAAGATAGTTTTTATTATACAACAACCTGGTGCCGAATTCTCGGAACCAGGTTGAAGGTTTACTAAAAATTAGCCTTTGTGTAGATGGTAAGCCGACAAGATCTCTTGCAGACTCTCATCAAAAGATTTGGTATGCGCAAATGGTTGGTTGTCACTAACCATTTCAGCTTCAAATCGTTCACCGACTTGAGTCACTTGTCCAATCACTTGTTTACCGATCAAAACTTCGGTAACTGGTTGACCGTTGACCTTAGTTTCGTTTAAAGTGACCGAAATCGCCTTATCTTTTCTTGCCACGGTGGTCTTCCTCCTTGTATTGCGGATTACGACGCAATGAAAAATGGGCTGGTACCGGATCAAAGCCGCCCTTAACTAAGGGCTGACAACGTAAGATACGTGCAACTCCCATTAGAACGCCTTTAACTGCGCCAAACCGATCGATCGCTTCTAACGTGTAATTAGAACAGGTTGGATAATAGCGACAATGAGCCGGACTAAACGCAGAAAAGGCCCGCTGATAAAAGCGGATGCCTTTCATTAATAACCGTCGCATCGTAATTTATTTCTTGTTCTTAGCAGTTTTCTGCATATGTTCAAGTAAAATCCCAGCCCCCTGAGCAACGTTGTTCAATGGGTGTTCGGCAACTATTACGGGCACCTTTAAGTTTTCACTGATCAATTGATCGAGGCCACTCAACAGTGCGCCACCACCAGTCAACGTAATTCCACGGTCAATAATATCGGCCGCAATTTCTGGTGGTAAAGTTTCCATCACGTGATGGGCCGTGCTAACGATCTGCATCAGCGTTTCGTGAATAGCTTCTTCAACTTGATTGGAGTCAATGTCAATTGAGCGCGGCATCCCCGTCACAGTATCTCGACCACGAACTTGGGTGACCTTATCATCATCGCCGTCCTGCTTGAAAACTTGTGCGATTTGAATCTTAACTTGTTCTGCACTGCGTTCACCGATCAACAAGTGATGTTGATCTTTGACGTAGTTCACGATGTCCTGATTCATCCGGTCGCCGGCCATTCGTAACGAACTACTTGCCACAATGTCACCTAATGATAGGACAGCGATATCACTAGTCCCACCACCAATATCAATGACCATGTTCCCACGTGGTTGGAAAATATCCATCCCTGCGCCAATAGCCGCCACTTTTGGTTCAACTTCCAAGTAAACCTTGTTACCGCCAGATTTTTCAGCAGCTTGCAAGATTGCCTTGCGTTCAATTTCAGTAGTGTTCGTTGGGGTACAGATCATGATACTTGGCCGCGACATAATGCCACGGACATTTAATTTTTTAATAAAATAGGACAGCATTTCTTCGGTGACATCAAAATCCGAAATTACTCCGTCTTTTAATGGTCGAATTGCCCGAATGTTACTAGGCGTCTTTCCAACCATTTGGTAGGCTTCGGACCCGACTGCCAACACTTGATTCGTGTTCGTATCGATAGCGACCACGGATGGTTCGTTAAGGACGATGCCCTTACCCGATACGTAAATTAAAACATTGGCAGTACCTAAGTCAATACCAATATCTAAAGCCATGTTTTTGCTCCTCTCAAACATACAATTATACGACTAATCATTATACCATACTCTACAGTTGATGAGAACTGACGGCTGTCCTAGCCACTCGTTCATTTGTCACTACCAATCAATTGGCTGTGCCTAATCATCCTGTCGTTTCGACCACTCATCGACCGTCAGCGAATAAATTGCTTCATCACGATATTGACCATTTAACAAGATATTTTCTGGCAGGGTCGCATCCAAATGATATTGGCGTCGCTCAGCAACAGCCCGACTTGCCTGGTTGGCAACGTCTGCACCTAAGATGACCTTGTGCAGATCAAGCTCCGTAAAAGCAATTTCTTCTAATCGTTCGAGCGCTTTAGTCATGACGCCACGACCAGTATATTTCTGGCCCAGCCAGTAGCCAATCTCACCGTTGTGATTAATGGCACTAATATTATGCAAGTCTAGCATCCCAGCGACTTCGCCATCCACAATGATGGTGGTGATAAACACCTGTCCATGAGCCTGCTTGGTCAACATTGATTCGATAAAATGACGCTCGTCTTGCACGGTCGCCGTCGCATCAACCCACGGCATCCATAACTTCAAATGGTCGCGATTATGATCAACTAAGTCGAAAAGCGGCTCCGCGTCAGCCACTTCAGTTGGTTTCAATGAAATGTGTTTGTCGATAATATTAATAAACATAAGCTGTCCTCCTGAATGTTGGCGCCGGGTTACCCCGCTTCGCCACAAAAAAGCCTTCAAAAACGAGTTTATCGCACTTTGAAGGTTTTGTAAGCATTTATTTCGATTTATTCCGCAGCTTCGTTCGCAAAATCAGGATTCAACGCATAAACGGTGCCATCGGGAACATCAACTCGTTTAATCTCAGCACCTAATTTAGCCAGCTTACCATGGAAGTTAAAGTAGCCCCGATCAAGATACTTCAAATTAGTCACTTCAGTGTAACCCCGACTGACCAGTCCAGCGATTACTAACGCTGCAGCTGCCCGAAGATCCGTCGCAGTGACCTGGGCCCCGTTAAAGTCAGTGGGACCATACATAATGACGGAGCGCCCTTCAACTTTGAAGTCGGCGTTCATTCGCCGTAACTCATCAAGATGCATGAAGCGATTCTCAAAAACCGTTTCAGTTAATAAACTAGTGCCCTGCGCACACAACTGCAAAATTGTCATTTGTGGTTGCATATCCGTTGGGAAACCCGGATGGGGCATCGTCTTAACGGAGGTTGGCTTCAAGATTTCTGGACCAATGACCCGAATACCAGCCGGTTCTTCCGTTACTGTGACGCCCATCTCACGCATCTTCGAGATCAATGGCTTATTATGTTCGGCAATAGCATCCTCAACCAAGACGTTTCCCTGAGTCACCGCAGCAGCGACCATGAATGTCCCAGCTTCAATCCGATCCTGAACGATACTATGGTCACAGCCATGCATCGCTTTAACCCCTTCAATGCGGATCGTTTCAGTACCGGCCCCGGTAACCTTAGCGCCCATCTGATTCAAATAGTTCGCTAGGTCCACAATTTCAGGTTCACGAGCGACGTTTTCCATCGTCGTGATGCCATCTGCAAGTGTTGCCGCCATCATTATGTTCTGCGTTGCCCCAACACTTGGAAAATCTAAGTAAATGGCCGCTCCGTGTAACTGGTTCGCGGTTGCTTCAACATAGCCATCGTGGCGTTCGATTTCAGCACCAAGCGCGTTCAGCCCCTTTAAGTGTAAATCGATTGGTCGTGAACCAATCGCACAGCCACCTGGCATCGCGACTTTCGCATGGCCTAATCGTGCTAATAGTGGTCCCATGACCACGATTGAAGCACGCATTTTGGATACGTATTGAAATGGTGCTTCGGATGATAATTGACGACTAGCGTCAATATCAATTGTTTTATTAATTTCATCAAAATCAATTTTAGTATTCAAAAATTTCAAGACGTTGTTCATTGTAAAAACGTCTGATAACACTGGTACATTTGATAAATGTGTCTGACCAGAACTAGCCAACAAGCTTGCGGCTAAGATTGGTAACACGGCATTTTTAGCGCCCTCAATATGGACATTTCCTGTCAAACGTTGACCGCCATGAACTACAATTTCCTCCATGGATAAACCCTCCATCACTAAACGATAATCAACAAACAAGTTACGTGAGATTTCGGATTGCGTAAAAAGCACACTTACTAAAAGAACCCGATTGGATCAGATGCCTCGCACCTGCCCAAATTCCACTGTTCACCGCTGTACTAAGCAAATCGGCAACGCGCGGTGTGCAATCCAAACACCAGCTCAACCATCAAAACAACCTGGACACACCATGGCAACTTGCCAATAGCAGCATGCAGGTTCAAATCGGTTCCTAATCATCATACCATAGAACACTAGTGGATAAATATTACATTTTACATTTTCGTTACAATTTCAACACAAATATTAAATACTTATGATTAGTTAACTAATTAGAAGTCCGTCGTGTAATTATTTGACAAGCCATACCCATATTGATTAGCAGTATCGTTCATTTGTAATCGTTTTCTTTATTGTAATCTCACTATAAGTTGCATTCTACCATTCAACTTATCGCAATGCCCCTAATACGCTCAATCGATTAGTAAAATCTAGTTCACGAACATCCGCGCCGACTGGACAAAACATTTCAACGTCGCGACAAAATTGGCCGCTGAAACGTTTAAGTTCGCTGTAAACTTAGTTGTTCATGTTTCCTATGCCGACCTTTGGAATTGCTGCCAATTGTCGGAACGTGATGATCACCCTTTTAAGACGCGATCCACGTCTTAATTACTGCTCTGCCAGATACTGATGCAATGTTGGCGAAAAATATTCGAATCAGACCGATTCTTCTAGTTAACAACGCGATATCGCCATTAGTAAGCCAGTGCTTGGCCCTTGATCAACCCACGGTTCCAATCTGCTTTGAACCGTGCAAGCTTAAAACTGGACAGTAACGGGTACGACTCACCGCGGTAAGTTTGACTAACTTGTGCATCGCGGCTTAACTGAACCGCACAAAAAAAGCACCCGCAAATAATTGCAGATGCTTTTCAGAATTTTAAGTTGTTAATGCCGAGCAACATTCAAACGGTTCATGGCACGCCGCAAAGCGACTTGGGCCCGCGCCAACTCAGCATCATCGTGCTTTTGTTGGGCATTTTGAATCCGTGTTTCAGCGCGTTTCCGTGCATTTTCAGCTCGAGCAACGTCAATGTCATTCTGACGTTCAGCACTATCGGCAACAATCGTTGCCGTATTATTACTGAACTCAACAAAACCACCATTAACGGCAATTTCGTCATCTTCCTGATCACTTTCAAGTTGCTTGATCCGAACCTCATCGATTGCAAGCGATGCAATCACAGGAATATGGTTCGGCAAAATTCCGAGTTCGCCGTCAATCGTTCGCACGATCAACATTGGCGTCTTATTCTCATAGACCTGACCGTCTGGAGTTACGATGCTAACGGTTAATGATTTTGCATTGTCAGCCATGTAAACCCCTCCTAATCAGTTACCATCGATTTCGCTTTTTCGACCACGTCGTCGATCTTACCAACTTGACGGAATGCGTCTTCTGGTAGGTCATCATATTTACCTTCAAGAATTTCTTTGAAGCCCTTGATGGTATCGTTGATTGGCACATACGAACCAGGTTGGCCCGTAAAGTTTTCGGCAACGAAGAAGTTTTGTGACAAGAAGAATTGAATCCGCCGTGCACGCGCAACAGTTGTCTTTTCTTCGTCAGATAATTCATCCATCCCTAAAATCGAGATAATATCTTGCAATTCACGATAACGTTGCAAGACCCGTTGAACTTCCGTTGCAACTTGATAATGTTCTTCGCCCACGATTGATGGGTCCAGAGCGATTGAAGAAGAAGCTAATGGGTCAACGGCTGGGTAGATCCCTTGTTCCGTCAAAGAACGTTCCAAGTTGGTCGTCGCATCCAAATGGGCGAAAGTCGTTGCAGGTGCCGGGTCGGTATAATCATCGGCAGGTACATAAACGGCTTGAATCGAAGTAACTGACCCCTTCTTGGTAGAAGTGATCCGTTCTTGTAATTGACCCATTTCAGTGGCTAAGGTTGGTTGGTAACCAACGGCTGAAGGAATCCGACCAAGTAAGGCGGAAACTTCAGAACCAGCTTGCGTGAACCGGAAGATATTGTCGATGAATAACAACACGTCTTGACCTTGAACATCACGGAAGTATTCCGCAATCGTCAAACCGGTCAAGGCCACCCGCATCCGGGCACCAGGTGGTTCGTTCATTTGACCATAAACCATGGCGGTATTCTTCAAAACGCCGGAAGCCTTCATTTCGAAGTAAAGGTCATTCCCTTCACGCGTCCGTTCACCAACACCGGTAAACACGGAAATCCCGTTATGTTCTTGGGCAATGTTATGAATTAATTCCTGGATTAAAACAGTTTTACCAACACCGGCACCACCGAACAACCCAATCTTACCACCACGAACATAAGGTGCTAAGAGGTCAATAACTTTAATTCCAGTTTCCAATACTTCAGTACTGGTCGTTAATTCATCATATTTAGGCGCATCCCGATGAATCGGGTTACGTTCTGCGTCTGGACCGAATTCTGGACCACCATCAATGGTTTCCCCTAAAACGTTGAAGACCCGGCCTAACGTCTCTTTACCAACGGGAACAGTAATTGAAGAACCAGTGTCTTCAACTGTCATTCCCCGGCGCAAGCCATCCGTACCATCCATCGCGACGGTCCGAACAACCCCATCACCTAATTCCAACGATACTTCCACCGTTAAAGTGTCATCGTTGTCCTTCTGAATGATCAAGGCGTTATTAATATCGGGTAACTTATCGTTTAGAGAGAATTCAACGTCAACAACGGGTCCAATAACTTGTACAACTTTACCTGTACTCATTAGTCGTTAATTCCTCCCACTTCGTTATTCTTGCGCAACCAAACCACCAGTGATTTCAGTGATTTCAGTGGTAATAGCAGCTTGACGTGCGCGGTTATATTTCAGATTTAATTTATCGATTAAATCGCCAGCGTTATCTGATGCAGCCTTCATCGCGGTTGACGACGAAGCATGTTCAGCAGTCTTGGCATCCAAGATTGCACCATAAACCAAGCTTTCAGCATATTGTGGCAACACGGCCGACAAAATGGCTTCTTCTGACGGTTCCATTTCATACTCGGGACCGACATCTACCCGGCTATCCTTGGCTTTACGATTATCTGACTCACTTTGTTCAAAGGTCTCTTCGGAGATCGGTAACATCTTAACGGCCCGAAAACCAGAAGAGAGCCGATTAATAAAGTGGTTGTAGAAGACGTAAAGTTCATCAAAGACTTCGTTGTGGTACATTGATGTGACTGTCTTAACGATTTCACGAACCTCTTTAAAAGTTGGGACATCAGAGACGCCGCGGTACTCATAAGCCACGTTTAACCCGTTCTTTTTATAGAAATCCGCACCAGTGCCACCAACCGCCAAAACGACTGCGTTATCGGCATCAACCTTGTGCGTCCGCATGAAATCGTTAGTCTGTTTCAACACGTTACTGTTGTAACTACCAACGAGGCCACGGTCCGAAGTGATCACCAATAAACCAGTCTTTTTAACGGGGCGTTGCGCGAGCAATTCACTAACTGAAATCGTATTCGAATTACTGTTAGCAACACCGGCACTTGCTGACATCAGATGAGCTTTGGCAAGATGTGAAACGATGCTTTCAACTTTAGAAGCGTACACCTGATACGTGCTGGTATGCTTTTGAATCTGGTTCAATTTTGAAGTTGAGACCATTTGCATTGCCGACGTAATTTGATGAGTCTTCTTTGTTGAGTCAATTCGGCGCTTGACATCCATTAATGATTCTGCCATGCACTACTCACCATCCTTTTCAGCCATAACTACTTCGCAGCGGCAGCGGTTGGCTGGAATTGTTCTGCAAACGCATCTAAGGCCCCATTCATCTTATCAGCTTCTGGTAACTTCTTGGTTGCCAAAATCGTATCAAAGAGGTCCTGATGACTAGCATGAATAAATTCAAACAATTCACTTTGGTAACGGGCAATATCATCAACTGCCACTTTATCCAAATAACCGTTGGTCAAAGCATATAAAATCATTACTTGTTCTTCGACCTTCAATGGTGAATGAACAGGTTGTTTTAAGACTTCAACGATCCGTTGCCCACGATTTAATTTCGCTTGGGTTGCAGCATCCAAGTCAGAACCGAATTGTGAGAAGGATTCCAATTCACGATAAGAAGCCAAGTCAAGACGCAAGGTCCCGGCAACCGACTTCATCGCTTTAATTTGCGCATCCCCACCAACCCGGGAAACAGAGGCCCCGGCATCAATCGCTGGCCGCACACCTGAATAGAATGAATCACTATCCAAGAAGATTTGCCCATCGGTGATTGAAATAACGTTAGTTGGAATATAAGCCGAAATATCCCCAGCTTGCGTTTCGATAATTGGTAAGGCCGTCATTGAACCGCCACCCAATTCATCGCTCAACTTGGCAGCCCGTTCGAGTAACCGTGAGTGCAAGTAGAAGACATCCCCAGGATAAGCTTCACGACCTGGAGGACGACGGAGGATCAAGGAAAGTTCACGGTAAGCCGTTGCTTGCTTTGAAAGGTCATCATAGACGATCAAAACGTGCTTGCCGTTCATCATAAATTCTTCACCCATCGCTGCCCCAGCATAAGGAGCTAAGTACAGTAATGGCGCTGGTTCAGCAGGTCCGGCAGTTACAACGATTGTGTAGTCCATCGCACCTAACTTCTTCAACGTTTCAACTTGGGCCCGTACAGTTGAGTCCTTTTGACCGATTGCAACGTAGACACAAATCATGTCTTGGTCCTTTTGGTTCAAAATGGCATCAATGGCAACGGACGTCTTCCCAGTCTTACGGTCACCGATAATCAATTCACGTTGGCCCCGACCAATTGGAACTAAGGCATCAATGGCCTTGATCCCAGTTTGAAGTGGTTCGCTAACTGATTGCCGTTGCATAATACCAGGAGCTTTATGTTCGATTGGCCGCGTATTCGTGGTCTTAATCTCACCTAAACCGTCAACTGGTTGACCTAATGGGTTAACGACCCGGCCAATCATGGCGTCACCGACTGGAACTTCCATGATGCGGCCAGTCCGCTTAACAGTATCGCCTTCACGAATACCATCAAAATCCCCTAAAACAACGATACCAACATCGTTGCTTTCGAGGTTTTGTACCATCCCGTAAACTCCGTTACTGAATTCGAGTAATTCACCTTGTAAGGCGTTGTCGAGTCCGTGAGCACGGGCGATCCCATCACCAACGTAGGTGACAGTACCGGTTTCAGCAACTGAGAGCTCAGTTTGATAACTTTCTAATTGTTGTTTGATTAGAGCACTGATTTCTTCAGATTTAATGCTCATAAAAGTTTCACCTCTTCGTAAACTAATTGTTGATGAGTGCTCGTCTTAAATTCGTTAGTTGTAACGCAACGCTACCATCAAACGTTTGATTATTTGACTTCACAATTACACCGCCAATGATTGCTTCATCGACTTTACGTGACAAAACAACCTGATTGGCACCAACACGTTTGGCGAATGCCTTTGCGATTGCATCAGCTTGCTCATCTGACAACTTGACCGCAGACGTTACTTCGGCATGCACTATTTTGCGACTCTCATCGAAACGTGCTTCAAACGCGTCAACAATGCCAACTAAGTTCGACATGCGGCCGTAATCATACAACATTTGAATAAAGTTTTTAATGTATTCTGAAGCGTGGTCAGTCAAAGTTGACAACGTTGTCTGTTTTTGATCAACCGGAAGCAATGATCCTGAGAGGACCTCTGCCAATTGCGGGTTGTCGACAAAGACTTGCCGTAATTGCTTTAACTCGGCCAGGAATGCTTCGGTCTGATCTTTTTCAACTGCAAGTTCAAAGAGTGCCTTTGAATAACGACTTGCAATTGTAAGATTATCAAGACTCATGCTTTCCCAACCCTTCAATATACGAATTAATTAATGCCTGTTGGCCTTCCGGATCCAATTGCTTCTTAATAATCTTCGTAGCAATCGCAACCGAAATGTCAGCGACGTCTGATTGGACGTTCTTCAAGGCATCTTGACGCTCCTGTTCAATATCCTTACGCGCATTTTGTTTATACTGCGTTGCTTCGTTTTGCGCATCGGCAACGATACTTGACCGTTGCTTTTCGCCACTCTTTTTCGCGTCAGCGACAATTTCACTCGCTTCAGCGCGAGAGTGTGATAGCGCATCACGCCGTTGATCAGCTAAGTCACTCGCTTCTTGCCGTGACTTTTGTGCTGAATCAATGTCGTTCGCAATCTTGTCAGCTCGATCAGCCATCATTTTTGTGATGGGCTTCCAAGCAACAACAGAGATCAATGCCATCAAAACAATAAAGCTAATCCCGATAAACAACATATCACCAAGGTAGAGACCGGATGCACCGATAATTAAATGCGAGAGCATCTAATGACACCTCCTTCTTTCATTTTCATTAAAATGAACTCGTTGACCAATGATTACTTGTTCATAACCATCAAAGCAACAACGAAGGAAATGATAGGCATTGATTCGATCAACCCAACACCGATGAACATGTTAGTCCGTAATTGACCAGATAATTCTGGTTGACGGGCCATCCCTTCAAGCATCTTAGAAATAACCAAACCGTTACCAATACCAGCACCTAAAGCGGCACCAAACATAGCAATACCTGCAGCAATTGCTCCCATAATCTGTGTATCCTCCTTAAAATTAAAAAACTAGAAATTATTCCTCGTCGTTAACCTTCTGAGAAATATAAACTGAAGTCAAGGTTACGAACACGAACGCTTGAATGCTCCCGATAAACACTGAGAAACCTTGCCATAAGAGTTCAATTGGAAATGAGTAAACATAGCTCAACCAACCGTTGCTCTTTGCCAAATCAGCAACCTTCGTTAGTAACATTTCACCAGCAAAGATGTTCCCGAACAGCCGAAGACCTAAAGTTAGGAAATCGGTAAATTGTTCAAAGACGTTAATAACCGAGAAAACAGCAAAAGGTTGTGTGTATTCTTTCAAATAACCACCCATACCTTTCTTACGAACACCCGCAGCATGTGCAAGTGCAACGGTCATAAACGATAACGTCAAAGTCACAATCGGATCGGCGGTTGGACTCTTCAGATACGTATACTGCCCGACCTGAACGTGAATGAACAATCCAAGTTGGTTAGCGATGAAGATAAAGAGAAACAATGTAAATGCGTACAAACCGAAGTTAGACGCTTCGTTACCCTTGATCGACCCTTTGACAATGCCATTCGTGAACTCGATGAGCCACTCCAGCACATTTTGTCCACCCTTGGGCTTCATTGTTAAATGTCGCGAAAGTAAAAAAACAAACAAGAAAACAATCAGACAAGTCACAATTACTGAGATGTCATTCGCGATATTAAACGTCAGTCCAAGGAATTTGACTGTAGGAACTGGATCACCCACTGAATATCACCTCTTTCCTTTAATTTCGGTGCTACGATAACCTTAACCTTTGAGCTAGTCAACGTCAATTTTATCGTAACCTGAAATGGTAGATTAGAGACACCCCTAATCAAAATACAAAGGTAATAATACCACCACCGTCGAAAAAATTCAAAATAATTTCAACATTTCGTCAATCAATAAAAATCCAACAATATCAAGCTTTCATTAAGCTTTCAAATCGTTGGATTTTCATTATTTTGACTTTATTTTCATTCTTGGCACGCGCAATGACGGCCTACTTCTCATTTACCGCCGTCTTTGGCAGCACCAAGTTCATCACAATTCCGAGCACCGTTGCAACTGCTAGACCACTGAACTGAAAGCTTCCCAGTTGTAAATAGGCATTGCCAATTCCAATGACCAAAATCGCTGATGCAATCATTAAATTTCGCTTCTGATTAAAATCAACTTTATTATCAATCAGAATTCGCATCCCACTTGAAGCAATTACCCCAAACAGTAGAAAGCTGACCCCACCGATGACGGGTGATGGAATACTCTCGATCAACGCGGATAACTTACCCACAAAACTAAAGACGATGGCAAAAAAGGCGGCCCCACCGAGCACATAAATACTGTGGACCCGCGTAATTGCCAGCACCCCAATATTTTCACCATAGGAGGTCACGGGTGGTCCACCGACAAAGCCGGCGATAATCGAGGCTGTCCCGTCGCCAGCCAATGTATGGTTCAAACCTGGATCCTTGAAGAAATTCCGCTTAGTCAACTTATTGAGTACCATAATATGGCCCATATGTTCTGACATCGTCACAAAGGCGATTGGTGCCATACTCAGAATCGCGCCCCAATAAATGCCAGGATGATAACTAATAAAAGGCAATTGAAAGGCGGGCATCGCAAACCACTGCGCTTTTTCCACACCAGAAAAGTCAACGATTCCAACTAACACGGCAATGATATACCCACAGACGATTCCCAACAATATCGGTACTAAACTCATAAATCCACGCAAGTACATGTTAAAAATGACGGTCAGTAACATCGTCGCCATCGCGACGCCGAAATATTTAATATCATAACTACTCCCGTTCATTGTTGCGTCCTTAGCTGCCGTCCCTGCGAGTGACAACCCAATTACCATCACAATCGGCCCCACGACGATCGGGGGAAGCGCCTTATCGATCCAGTCAGAACCAATTAAAGTAACTAATAAACTAACTAGCAGGTACACACAGCCCACCGCGACAGTCCCCTGAGCGATGGCCGGATATCCTGCGGTCTTCATCAGAGACTGCATCACAACGATAAATGAAAAGCTCGAGCCCATATACGCCGGAATCTTTCCGCGCGTGATGAGGATATACATTAGCGTCCCAACACCAGAGCTAAACAGCGCAATACCTGGATTTAATCCCACCAGGATTGGCACCAATACCGTGGAACCAAACATCGAGAACAGATGTTGCACCGACAAGCCTAACCAACTACCTAATTTTGGTCGGTCATGAATATCTAACACGACTTCATCATTATGAAACGCCGCTTTCTTTGTCATAACGCACCCCTTTTTATGAATGATTGCAAAAGAAAAGACAGCCCACCACTCAAAGCGGCTAGGCTGTCCGAAATTACGCACGGCTTCCTTGAAAGCGTACGTCCGTTCATCCTTTTCAGCCTCTCTGAGCTAATTTAAAGGAACTGTTTAATTGCAATTAGTCTACTCGTCTCCGAAATAATTGTCAACTCAATGTTTGAACCGAACCAGTAACAGCCCCTAAAAACGATATTAGTTCAAAACATCATAATATTTGCGACAACATTCCTGAAATAATGTGACTTTCTCACCCAACGTTACCGAATATTCGACCAATACAGTGTAATCGCCATCTAAAACACCCTAATTATCCAGTGTCCCCCAACAGTTAATGTCAATAACTACCTATAATATACGCGTTGTACAAATTATTATTTGGCATTAACGGTGATTAAAACGTGCTAATTAGATTATTGCACGTCAGCCGGTGTGGGTCCTATGCCGACCTCCGGGGCTGGGTGCCAATTGCTGGAACGCAGCCGACATCGATTTGAGCTAACGCATAACCCGCGTCATCTCAAATACGAGTCTTATTCTAAGCCGGAAGCAGACCACTTCCAGCTAAGAATAATTTGGCTACTTAGCATTGTCACCCAAGCCCCTCCGGTCGGTAAGCCGCTCAAATGGCTGATGAACGGCCACTTAACTTGGTACAATTTGTCGCTGACTATTTTGACACTGGAACTTCAAACAAAGCGTTAGGTGCATTAGCACTTTGTCAAGAGATTAAATTTTACTACACCAATTCAGGATTAGTGAGCTATCTCAATATCATTTTCAGTCTGCCAGTTGATTGACAAAATTACTGGTTGTAAAAAGCAACGACAAATTCATCAAAAGTTAGGTACATCTTCGTCAGCCATTCGAACACTGTCACGACTGGAAGTCGGCTTAGGACGAACCAGCAAAGCATGTTTACGCCCACTTACACCCGTTTCCAGTGGTCCATAGCTGGCTGCTTCTAATCTTAGAAATTAGCACGTTTTAGTCACGATTCATGACTAATGAACTCACAGAATGCGGATGATTATAGCTAAAGTTGTTAATAATTTTGGAAAACAAAAAGGTAGCCCCCCAGACATTGCCTGGCGGTGCTACCTTTTGTCAATGCAACTTACTTCGTACCAAATAACCGGTCGCCCGCATCGCCCAAACCAGGAACGATGTAGCCATCTTCATTTAAATGGTCATCAAGTGCTGCCGTGTAAACGTCGATGTCTGGATGTGCGTCCCGAAGTGCCTTAACACCCTCAGGCGCCGCAACTAAACACATAAACTTAATATTACTTGCGCCGCGCTTTTTCAACATATCCATCGCCATGATGGCTGAACCACCAGTGGCTAACATTGGATCAACGACAAATAATTGCCGTTGTGAAATATCACTTGGTAATTTAACGAAATATTCGACCGGCTTCAAGGTCTTTTCATCCCGATACATCCCAACGTGCCCAACTTTAGCTGCCGGAATCATGTTTAAGAAACCGTCAACCATCCCTAAGCCAGCCCGTAAGATTGGTACAATGGCGACTTTCTTACCTGCCAACGTTTTTTGCGTTGACTTGGCAATCGGTGTTTCAATCTCAATGTCCTTCAACGGCATATCGCGTGATACTTCGTACGCCATCAACGTTGAAATTTCGTTAACCATTTCCCGGAAGACCTTAGTACCACAGTTCTTTTCCCGAATGATCGTCAATTTATGTTGAATGAGCGGATGATCCAAAACCTCAAACTTACCCATGTTGCTACGCACACTCCTTAGTGATTTCTTTCTATTGTAGCTAATTTAGAGAGAAAAAACCAGACCTGATATAAATTACTTAATCAACATCGATCGGGTGCTTCGCTGTTAAAGCCATTGCTTGCTGTTTAACGTCATCTAGATTTGCTTGATCTGTCGGTGCTTGTAACGCTTGCAAAATCAATTCAGCGACCTTAGTTGCATCAGCTTCGTCAAAACCACGGGTCGTAATCGCAGGTGTTCCCAACCGAATACCAGAGGTCTTGAAAGCCCCTAACGTCTCATTCGGAATCGCTTCTTTGTTGACCGTAATATAAACCGTATCTAACAGATCTTGTACTTGGCGACCGTTCAAACCAGACTTAGTGACATCAATCGTCATTAAATGATTGTCCGTGCCACCAGAAATAACCCGAACCAAGTCAGAGTCATTGAAGACCTTCGCCATTGCCTTGGCATTATCAATGATATGTTGGGCATAAACCTTAAACTCAGGCTGTAAGTCTTCGCCCAAAGCAATCGCTTTACCCGCAATTACGTGATCCAACGGCCCACCCTGATTGCCAGGGAAAACGGCCGAGTTGATCTTCTTGCCATACTTTTCTTTCGCTAAAATCATACCGCCACGGGGCCCCCGTAACGTTTTGTGCGTCGTTGTCGTAACCACATCAGCATATGGCACTGGATTAGGATGTAGCCCGGCCGCAACTAAGCCGGCAATATGAGCCATATCAACCATCAATAAGGCCCCAACTTGATCCGCAATCTCGCGAAACTTCTTGAAATCAATCAACCGACTATAAGCAGAAGCCCCCGCAACGATTAACTTTGGTTGAAAATCTTGTGCTTGTGCAAGAATTGCATCATAGTTTAATTCTTCAGTTTCAGGATCGAGCCCATAACCTTGAAAATCGTAAAGTTTACCAGAGAAGTTCACACTAGATCCATGTGTTAAGTGTCCCCCAGCATCTAGTGACATCCCCATCACCCGGTCACCAGGTTGAATCAGTGCCATATATGCAGCCGCATTGGCTTGGGAACCAGAGTGTGGTTGCACATTAGCATATTCCGCACCAAATAATTTCTTAGCCCGTTCAATGGCTAAGGTTTCCACTTGGTCAATGTATTCGTTACCACCGTAAAAGCGGTGACCCGGATAGCCTTCAGAGTATTTATTGGTCAGCACACTCCCCTGCGCTGCCCGGACGCCCTTTGAAACGATGTTCTCAGAAGCAATCAACTCAATATTATGTTGTTGCCGTGCCTGTTCCTTACTAATCGCAGCCCATACTTCTGGATCTTGTTCCTGGTAATTCATGAATAAATCTCCTCCATTTCGCAAGTGACAACTTTCGGGTTTTCCCGACTTGCAATCATTATACACTAAAAATGAGTCTGACCGGCAGATTTATTTAATCGGTTCATGTAGGCAAGCCCAAGTCCTTTATTTTCAAAGGCTTGGCACAGAATATCTTTAATTTCCGTCTCAGTATCAAAGTGCCGCAAGCCCGCGAACAGCTCTCGACTTGCCGATTGAATATCTTCTCCAAGCGAAAATTGTTCGCAATTAGCCGGAATTTGATTGTTAGTTAAAATATCATCTGTTGCCATAACGCCCATTGGCACATCTTGCTGGGCTGCCCACGCCAGCGCTTCTGGCCAATCTTCCGAACGATCAACGATATAAACTTGTGCGTTTGGCGCATAGTGCTTATATTTCATCCCCGGCGCCTTAGGAACTTCCTTAGCTCCGACATGGTGCAATTCGGTTTGAACTGGCATGCCAATGACCCGTTCGATTGCTTCAGGCGTTACGGCACCGGGCCGTAGAATTGCTGGTTGGTCGGTTGAAAGATCCAGAACTGTAGATTCAACGCCAACCTTCGTCGGACCATCATCCAGAATACCAGCAATTTTACCACGTAGATCATGCAATACGTGCTGCGCCGTCGTCGGACTCGGCTTACCAGATGTATTAGCGGATGGTCCCACGATAGGCGTTCCGGCAGCACGAATCAAAGCCAGGGTTGCCTCATTATCAGGATTACGGAAAGCCGCCGTCTGCAGCCCACCAGTAACTTCTGGTGCCAACGCATCTGGTTTCAATTTAAAAATCATCGTCAGGGGGCCTGGCCAAAACGCCTTAACCAGCTTCTTGGCTGCTTCCGATAACGGTTGAGCAAACCGCTCAACGGTTTCCACATCAGCAACATGCACGATCAAAGGATTATCACTCGGGCGGCCTTTAGCTAAGTACACTTGCTTAACAGCATCCACATTTGTCGCATCGGCACCTAGCCCATAGACCGTCTCCGTTGGGAATGCCACTAACTGCCCCGCAGTTAACAACGCCGCAGCGGCCGGAATCTCCGCCGGCGTATATACTTTCGTTTCCATAATATATTCAAACCTCTACTTTATTATTAATTCATCGTTACTTTCATATAATATTATTTATTATTTACATCACGGACTTAATCAATTGCTCATAAATTCACGCCGTACCTCCCAGGTTAAAAACAGCCCGCTTAGGATAAGACTCACATTTGAGATAACGCGGGTTATGTGCGGGCTCAAATCGACGACTGCGTTCACCCACCCCCGAAGGCCGGAATGGGACGCGGATTACAAACAGCAATCTACCTAATCGGCCCGCTTTTATCAGCATTCTCCAGGATAACGCGCAACTATTGCCGAGTCAGAGTCATTGCAACTCGCAGCATCCGATCGTGACCCGCCATGTCTTGTCGCAGCGTCACGGTCGCGTCGGGCATCGACTGCGCGAAAAGCGTCTGCAAGGCCGGTCCCTGATGGTAGCCGAATTCCAAGTATAAGCGACCGGTCGAAGTCAGATGATCGGCAACCGTCGTCGCTAACTGCTCGTAAAGTGCCAACCCATCGTGGTCAGCAAATAAGGCCGTTTGTGGCTCGTGGGCGAGGACGCTGGCGTCCATGACGTCTTTTTCGCTCGCAGCGATGTATGGCGGATTACTGACAATAATATCAAACGGCTGCGCAGATACGCTGGTCAATAGATCACTGTGAACCAGCTTAACATCTAAATGTAGGCGGTCCGCATTGGCTTTGGCAACTTGCAGCGCAGCGGTTGAAATGTCGCTGGCCGTAATCTCCCATGCCGGCCGTTCGTGTTTGATTGCCAATGCAATGGCGCCCGAGCCGGTACCAACGTCTAAGAGTCGAACTGGCGCTGTCGCTGGGACATCCGTCAAAATCCAGTCTACCAATTCTTCTGTTTCAACTCTAGGAATAAGCACTGCTGGATCAACTTGTAACGTGAGTCCATAAAACGGTGCGTCTCCGAGTACGTACTGCACTGGCTCACCAGCAACAACCCGGTCAATCCCCTGCTGATAAGCACGCCAAACAGCACTGGGTAGCGGCTCGCGGTAACGAATGAGTAATTGTGTCTGGTCTAGCCGACTCAAGCCCAATAACAGGAAGCGAGCACTATCAGTCGGCAACTGGGACGTTTTTAGACAAAAAGAAGCCCACTGCTGGGCTTCAAAATAAGTGGGTTGAGTGGGCTTATTCATTAGTTAAGCGCTCCATTTTTTCAGCTTGATCAGCTAAAACGAGGGCATCAATAACTTCGTCTAACTCGCCGTTCATCACCCGGTCAAGTTTGTTGAGCGTTAACCCAATTCGATGATCCGTCACCCGATTTTGTGGAAAATTGTAAGTCCGAATACGTTCAGAACGGTCACCCGTCCCAACGGCTGATTTACGTTCAGCATCATATTCGTTTTGTTCCCGTGACTGATAGTAGTCGTAGACCCGTGCCCGCAAGATTTCCATCGCTTTGGCCCGGTTTTGCTGTTGCGAACGTTGGTCTTGCATCGAGACCACGATACCGGTTGGTAAGTGGGTCATCCGCACCGCTGAAGACGTCTTGTTGATATGCTGACCACCAGCACCAGATGAACGAAAAACATCGGTCCGAATATCTTTTTGATCAATATCAATGTCAACATCCTGCGCTTCCGGCATAACGCCGACTGTTGCAGTTGAGGTATGAACCCGCCCAGCTGATTCAGTCACTGGCACCCGCTGTACCCGGTGCGCGCCACTCTCATACTTCAGCTTAGAGTAGACCTTGTCACCAGAAATGATCAGAACGATTTCTTTAAAGCCACCAACTTCAGTTTCATTACGATCAGCCACTTCTACTTGCCAGCCTTGACGTTCTGCGTACTTCGAGTACATGTTGAACAGGTCCGCAGCAAACAAACTAGCTTCGTCACCACCAGCAGCACCGTGAATTTCCATGATGATGTTCTTGTCATCGTTAGGGTCTTTAGGCAACATCAATAACGTGATTTCATGTTCCAATTGATCCTTTTCCGCGTTAAGGTTCTTTAAATCATCTTTGACCATCGCGTTCATCTCATCGTCGAGCTTTTCATGAAGCAATTCGTCATTTTCTTCGATCTGACTCGTGACTTCCTTGTAGTGATTATATTTTTCAACCGTTTCACGAATATTACCCATTTCCTTAGATAACTTCATGAAACGTTGAGAATCCGAAATAACTTCCGGATCACTTAATAGTTCACCGAGTTCCTCATACCGATCGGCAACGGCTTGTAACTTATCAAAAAACTTATCCATTCTCAGTTAATCCTCACTTTGTTAATTTCGGCGGGTAAAAATAATGATGACGACAAACTGGGTAGTACGCCTCATTACCCCCGATTTGAACTTGTTCGCCTTCATAAACGGGCTGACCATCGTGGAACCGTAAATTCATAATTGCTTTTTTACGACAGAACCAGCAGATCGTCTTCATTTCTTCGATCTTGTCCGCATATAGCAGTAGGTACTTGCTACCTTCGAACAATTCGTTACGAAAATCATTCTTTAAACCAAACGTCATCACTGGAATCTTTAGCTCATCAACAATGTCAGCCAATTCTAGGACGTGATGCTTTTTCAAAAATTGGGCTTCGTCGATTAAAACGCACGCAGCATCCGGATTCGTTTGTTTAACGATCTCAAAAATATTGGTATCATCAAATACTGGCGTTGCTTCACGTTTAAGGCCAATGCGACTCGCAACATAGCCCACACCATCACGATTATCTAAGCCACTCGTTAAGATAATGACCGACTTATCTTGTTCCTCATAGTTATGGGCAACTTTCAAAATTTCAATGGTTTTACCACTGTTCATCGCGCCATATCGAAAAAATAACTGTGCCAAGCGACTCATTCCCCTTTTTTACACATTTCTAGTCAATTATAGCGGATTTGGCCGTGAATTTCAGCATTCTGTCATTAAAACTAATTAACGAATTGATAATATGCGGTTAAATGGCGGGAGTATCACTTTTCTTTTAGGGACGTTCAGTATAAAATACTTGAGAGTAGGACATTTTGTCCGGTAATTATGATTTTAATACCCGGTAGTTGGTCACACTGATCATTTCCCAGGTAAATCAAGAATTAGGGGTACCGATAACTTATGTCAATTAATAGTACATTAGCCACCTGGACGGGTAAATCCGCATATTGGTTTTTACACACCTTCCGTGGCGGTGGGAGCTCACTCCCCGGCAAGTTAGCGCTGAAGCTCGATCCAACGATTTTAAAGCATCTCGCTAAAAACTACGACGTCATCGTCATCACTGGGACCAACGGTAAAACGTTAACGACCGCCTTGACGGTCAAGGTTTTACGTGAACAGTACCCTGACATTTTAACCAATCCAAGTGGATCCAACATGAAGCAAGGTATCGTCACGACCTTTTTACGGGCACCTAAAGCGCACCAAAAGCCACTCGCAGTTCTAGAAGTCGACGAAGCTAACGTAATCATGGTCACCAAGTACATCACGCCAAAAGCCTTTGTCTTCACGAACATTTTCCGTGACCAGATGGATCGATATGGTGAAATCTACACGACATATCAAAAAATCTTAGACGGGGTTGCTTTAGCACCTGAAGCGACAATTATTGCCAACGGTGATTTGCCACTCTTCAATGCCAAACAATTGCCTAATCCGATACTGTATTACGGATTTGACTACCAGCCCGACCATGACCAACAAGCGCCAGCAAATACGGATGGCCTGCTTTGTCCGCGTTGTCAGCATATTTTGCGTTACCATAGTCGAACTTATAGCAATATGGGCAAGTATTATTGTCCCCACTGCGGTTTTGAGCGTCCACAGTTGACATACAAATTAAACGCCCTAACCGCTATGACACCGACTAGCTCAGACTTTGAAATCAACGGTCAGGCCATGCATCTTAATATCGGTGGTCAATACAATATTTATAATGCGCTAGCTGCCTACGCGGTTGGGCGCTTCATGGACGTCACGCCGGCCAAAATCGCGCACGCCCTTAGCGACAACGATGAACAAGTCTTTGGTCGTCAAGAGACCTTTCACGTTGGCGAAAAGGACGTCACGCTGATTCTCGTCAAGAATCCAGTGGGCCTTAACCAAGTCTTGCAAACAATCAGCACCGATGACCGGCCATTCTCATTTGCCGCTCTGCTCAACGCAAACTATGCAGATGGTATTGATACTAGTTGGATCTGGGATGGTAATTTTGAAAAATTACCGGCATTGAATATTCCCGCCTATATTAGTGGCGGTGAACGTTATCGTGATATCACGTTCCGGCTAAAAGTTGCTGGGGTACCGGAAGATCAGTTAACCATTATTCCTGACCTGACCAACATGACGACCGCAATTCAAAAACTACCGACCAAGCAAGTCTACGTCGTCGCAACTTACACCGCGATGTTGCAATTACGAAAACAACTTGCTAGCCAAGGCATTATCGATGGGGGGATGGCTTAACCATGACTTATACACTACACGCCGCACACCTCTACGGCGATCTAATGAACACGTATGGTGATATCGGTAACATTTTAGCAATGCGCTACTATGCTAAAGCAGTGGATGCCGACATCACTGTTGACTTAGTTAGCTTGGATGATCGGTTTGACGAAGAAAAATATGACTTCGCCCTCTTCGGCGGTGGTCAGGATTACGAGCAAACGATTGTTTCCAAGGATTTACAAACGAAAAAAGACGCCTTGACCGCATATATCGAAGCCGGTGGCCCATTATTAGCAATCTGTGGTGGCTTTCAAATGCTGGGCCATTACTACATTGGGGCCCATGGTGAAAAGATCGCGGGTATCGGTGCCTTAGATCATTACACGCTCAGTCAGGATAACAATCGCTTTATTGGTAATATAACCATTGAGAACGCCGAAACCCACCAGACCTACTATGGTTTTGAAAACCACAACGGGATGACCTTCCTGGGCGAAGGTGAACGGCCCCTTGGTCAAGTGCTCCAAGGTAACGGCAATAATGGCAAAGATCAATCTGAAGGCGTTATCTACAAGAACACCTTTGGGTCTTACTTCCATGGTCCAATCCTTGCACGCAATGAAGCCCTCGCCAAACGAATCTTGAAACTGGCCTTACAACGTAAGTACCCTGAAGGCAACTTCGATGCACTGGATCAACTCAACGAAGACCTCACTAAAAACGTCATCGTGAAACCTTAAAACGTATCACTCAAAATCGCCACTGACTTAGTTACCAGCCAGTGACGATTTTTTTAGTTTGATCCGTATTAATTGGTTACAATGATAACAGTTTTTGGAAGCCTTCTCATTAGTAAACCCCTTCAAGCTATAATAAATATTTATATACTTTCAGATAGCGATTATTAATAAACTGATACTATCAGTAGATACACAAAAAAAGATTGATAGTGGCTTCCAACCAGTATCAATCTTTTTTATCCCATCAAGGGGTTAACTAATTACGCCTTAGCCCCAGGTTCTGAAGCAATAATTTGTAAATCGCCTTTCAATGTCCATTGTTTTACGTCAAATGGCAAGATAAAGTGGACGCCCTTACTCAATGGATAGTCTTGACCGTCAACGACAATGCTACCTTCACCATCCAGTACAGAGACTAACGTATAAGGTGCTGTTCCCCGGTTAAAAGTTGCTTGCCCATTTGTTAGCCGCCATTGCCAAACACCAAAGAATGGTGATTGGACGTATTTGGTCACCGTTGCATCCCCAACCTGGGTGGTTGTGATGTCAAGGTCAGGGTCATGATGCGGAACGTTAGTTGTATCAATGGATTGTTGCAAATGCAGTTCGCGCTTCTGACCAGTGGTCTTGTCGACCCGGTCCCAATCATATAGCCGGTAAGTCGTATCAGAACTCTGCTGCGTTTCTAACACCATAATTCCCTTACCAACGGCGTGAATCGTTCCAGATGGAACATAAAGGAAATCACCAGGCTTAACGGGCACTCGCCGTAATAGCTTATCCCATTCACCGTTGTTGATCCATTCAGCGAGCTGTTCACGGGTCTTCGCATGATGACCATAAATCATCGTTGCACCCGGTTCAGCCGCAATCACGTACCAGCATTCAGTCTTGCCAAGTTCGTGCTCGTGTTCAGCCGCGTACGCATCATCAGGATGCACTTGCACCGACAAATCTTCACTAGCATCCAAGATTTTCGTTAATAGTGGGAAGACATCTCCCTTAGCATCACCGAACACATCACGATGTTCTGCCCATACCCGATCCAGTGTCATGCCAGCGTACGGCCCATTTTCAACGGTCGCCGGACCATGCGGATGAGCTGAAATAGCCCAACATTCACCAGTATGATCACTGGGAATATCATAATTAAAATCATCATGTAATTTGGTACCGCCCCAAATTTTTTCATGGAACACCGGCTTTAAAAAGTATGGCTCACTCATAAGATCTACTCACTCCATTGTTGAATTTAATATCTAAATTTTAGCATAAATGAAAGCGGTTGTGAAACCGAAGTAGCTAATTTGTAACCGTATCCGCCAACCAAGCCGCAATTAACCGGCGACGTGCTGGAAGGAACACCGAATTATTTGCAACTGGATGCACCCGATTGGATAAGAAAACAAGGCCCCGTTGCCGTTGACGGTCAAGCATCAGGAGCGTGCCAGTATAACCAGTATGAAAAATCACCGGCAGCGTCTCATTAGAACGGTGCCAGAGGTTCCAACCAAAGCTCCGGCGTAAGTGTTGATTGGGCGTCCAATCTTGATACAAGCTTGCAATCGTGGCCTGTGATAGCACAGCTGGTACGTCGATTTGGCCGAGCATCAGTTGTGAAAACCGAACAAGGTCTGTCACACTGGCAAATAAACCGGCGGAACCACAGTGTTCACCTAAGACTCTGGCCTTAGGATCATGAACGATCCCCCGTAACAACCCAGTTTTCACAGAATACGTCGTCGGAACGGTTTGCGCTAGTTGAGGTTGAAAACTCGTGTGTGCCAACCCTAATGGCTGCAAGACGCGCTCAGTGATAATTGGCTGAATGGCCGCTCCAAGAATTCGTTCAATGACTTGCCCCATGATGATCAAGCCTAAATCCGTATAAACCACCCGATGATTGCGGTTACGCTCACTGATTGGTAGCTGCTGAATCGCGGCTAATAACGCATCCGCTGACAACGCATTCCGATTTGGAATATAACCACTCAGCCCACTTGTATGGGTCATCAAATTACGAACCGTAATCGTTGTGGACTGTAAAGCCGGTAGGTAGTCATGCACGGGGCGGTCAATTTCAAGTTGCCCATTTTGCATCAACTGCATCGCCACGGTTGTTGTTCCCACGACCTTAGTAACCGAGGCTAAATCATACATCGCATCCGGCCATAATGGTTTGATCGTTGGTTTTATTTGAGCGACGCCCACTTGATTCGTGTGCCACTCAGCCCCATCAATCAAGGCATAACTCGCCCCTGGGATCACTTGATCTTGGACCATTTGGTTAATTAGTGCTGCGGTTCTACTAAAAGTTAACATTAATTTATTCATTCTCTCTTATTAGGATCATGATTCAAGTTGGGATTGACTGTGGCTAAACTACCTTCAAGGTCAGTATCAACCAAGTAACCTGGCAAACTGTCCACGTTTTACCCTGACAATTTCTGCGGATACGAACTGACCTGATTGCATCAACGGCCTGCCCGAAGCTAGTGCTGACTTCCGAATAACCGCGGTAATGTGACCAACCAATAACTGATTAAAGCGGCCCCGCCAATGACGAGAAGCCATTGATTCGAGACAACCTGATGATTATACAGTAACGTACAGCCCACCAAAATTCCCGTGCTGACCCATTCAACTGTCTGCCAATGTCGATTACTCCACTTTATCATCTTGCCCAACTCCCTTTAATTTTAGCGTTTCTTCAGCAACTTTACATCACAATCAGCAATCTTAACCTAACCGTAACGTCCCCTTAGCCGAATAACTGTCGTTCCGATCATGCGTCTACTGATTAGACAGCATTTCTTACTATTCACAATACCACGTGCATCATGCGCACGCACATAAAAACGACTTTAGTTCCACCCGTATCACGGGTCTTACTAAAGCCGTCTTTTTATTCACACAAACAACACTGTACTTAGTCTAATTCAACTTTCTGGACCCAACCTTCAGGCGCTTCCCGATCGCCAAATTGAATTCCAGTTAATTCATCATATAATTTTTTCGTTACCGGACCAACTTCCGTTTCACTGTAGAACACGTGTAACTTGCCTTGATGTTCCAAGCCACCGATTGGTGAAATAACCGCAGCTGTCCCACAAGCCCCAGCTTCAGCAAACCGGTCTAAATCATCAATGTAGACGTCGCCTTGTTCAGTCTTCATCCCAAATTTATGTTCTGCCAAGTAGAGTAATGAATATTTCGTAACGGAAGGTAGAATTGATGGTGACTTGGGTGTCACAAAAGTGCCATCCTTAGTAATCCCGAAGAAGTTCGCTGAACCTACTTCTTCAATCTTACGATGTTCAACCGGGTCAAGATAAACACAGTCGGAGAAACCGTTGGCATGAGCTTCTTGACCTGGGAATAAGCTAGCCGCATAATTCCCACCAACTTTATAAGCCCCGGTTCCTTTATGGGCCGCACGATCATATTCGGACGTCGTAAAGTTGGTTGGCGTCATCCCGCCTTTGAAATAACTACCAACTGGCATGGCAAAGACCGTGAAGATGTATTCCTGAGCTGGATGAACACCAATGTTACCCCCAACCCCGATCATCAATGGCCGTAAGTATAAAGTCGCACCAGTTCCATACGGTGGCACGTAATCTTGATTAGCCTTAACAACCTGTTTAACAGCGTCCACAAACATGTCTGTCGGCACTTGTGGCATTAATAACCGTTCACAGCTGGTCTGCATTCGGGCTGCATTACGATCTGGCCGGAATAATTGAACACTACCATCTTTAGTGCGGTAAGCTTTTAAGCCTTCAAAGTCTTGTTGACCATAGTGTAATGCTGTTGAGCCTTCACTAATATGTAAAGTTGCATCTCCCGTTAATTCTTTTTTGTACCAAGCACCATCTTTCCAATACGCACGATAACGGTACGGAAGATTCCGATATTCAAACCCCAAGTTGTTCCAGTCTAATTGTACGTCTGCCATATGCTTCGACTTCCTTTATATGTAATTTTCCAAATTAATTAATTTGAATTTAATTAAAAGATTAATGGTTAATTAGAAGTTTGTCAAGGGCCCGTCAAACATTTCCAACGCTTTAAGATTTTTTTGGTATAATGAGTGTAAATTTAGCAAAGGACTGGTTTGTCGTGGCTAGTAATTCAGATTCAATTTATAACGTCATGTTCTATATCACCCATCACCCGACTGAAATTCAGTTTACCCAACCGGAATACACGAATGTCGTTCGGATGGGTGTTCCCGATCATATTAAGGTCGCTAACCCCGAAATTTATTTTCCTGACAACAAGCTATTAGTCAACCGATTTCAGGATGACTTTGTCGCTAAAAACGGCAACTTACTTGATTTCTTCTTCGATTACACAGAGAAAAAAGTCCCTAACTACCATGAAGTGTGGGTTTCTTCGGCCCATTTACCAGCCAAACACTTATACTTCTTAGAGTTATCATTTGAGTAATTTAACGCACGTAACCTTTACGGTCTATTTGGAATCAAATTTAAAATGGATCAATCAAAAAATCACCACCTGGATTATGTTCATCCAGGTGGTGATTTTTTGATTACTTTACAAGCGTAAAATGCAGCCGACTTAGAACTACGGGTTCGTCCCGTCATAACCTCGAATAGTGAGCTTTACTTGACTAATCAAAGTCCAGTCGCGCTCATAAAACATTACTTAGTCATAAAGATATACAAGTCAGACGTGGAGACACCAATCGTGAAGCGAACGCCCTTAGAGGTAATCGGATCGATTGTCGTCGTACTACCACTATTATCCTTGGTTTCCTTCTGGAACTGTTTCATAACCTTCTTGGCATTGGCGCCCGTTGTTGTCGTCATCAAAGCAAACGCCGTCCCAAAGTTCTTCTGGCGGGTCTTGTTCTTAAAGGCCTTGGTTGGAACAATCATCGCTGCCCCTAATACGTCACCCTTCTGAACATTTAGCCGGATCTTATAATCCTTAGTTGTTAACACGTTCTTAATGCCATCACTTGGCGTCTTCGTCGGTAACAATTGCGACTTGACCTGCTTTTTCGCCGTTGCCATTGCCGCTTCGACCTGCTTCTGAGTCGTTTGCAAACTAGCTGCTTTGGTCTTGAGTTGCGCCGCAGCAGTTTGTTGGGCTTGGAGTGTCTTAGCACCCGTGGCAGCCGCCGTACCGCCAGCCTTGATTTGGGCCTGGGCTTGCTTGACTTTGGCTTGGATCGTTGCTTGTTGCTTTTTAAGGGCTGCACCCTCAGTTTGCAACTTCTTAGCCGCCTGTTGATCAGACTTGCTGAGTTTAGAAGCAATCAAAGCCTGATTGTAAGTCGTCGCCATCTTTTGATAGCCAACTAGCTTCTTGGCGCCCTTTACGTGCACCGTCGTGGTATCCGAACCGGCCTTAATCTTCACCGTTTGGCGGGTCGTCTTGGTCGGAACTTGAATAACAAACGTATGATTACGCACCGTCGCCGTCTTCGTCTGACCACCGTCAAGCTGATAATGAACCTTTTTAACGTTGGATTTTCCTTTGACGGCCGCTACTAACCCGTTCGGCTTGTATGTGGTTTTAGTCGTTGATAAGGTTGTCTTACCACAGCCCGCTAATAAGAACGTTAGCGCACCCGCAGTAACGGCAACCATTGCTGTTTTCCGGAACAATTGACACCCCTCCTTTAGTCGAGACTAATATTGCCAGTAAATTGACTGTTATATAGATCCGCATAGAACCCATTTTGAGCCATCAACTGTTCATGCGTCCCAGTTTCAACCACTGACCCATGGTTCATCACAATAATGTTGTCCGCACCCTGAATCGTTGATAACCGGTGCGCAACCACAAAACTGGTCCGGTTCTTCAGGAGTCGTTCCATGGCATGCTGAATATGCACTTCAGTCCGCGTATCAACCGAACTCGTTGCTTCATCCAAAATCAGAATTTCCGGATTAGCCACAAACGCCCGGGCAATCGTCAATAATTGGCGTTGTCCCTGTGAAATATTTGAAGCTTCTTCGTTCAGAACCGTCTGATAACCATCTGGCAATTTGCGAACAAAGCTATCAACATGGGCCGCTTTAGCCGCAGCATAAATCTCTTCATCTGACGCATCTTCACGGCCGTACTTCAAGTTGTCGAAAATCGTCCCAGTAAAGAGCCAGGTATCTTGAAGCACCATCGCAAAGTGTGACCGCAAGTCTTCACGATCCAGGTCCCGTGTATCGGTCCCTTTCAATTTAATAGAACCACCTTTGATGTCATAAAAACGTTCCAACAAATTAATGATGGTCGTCTTACCAGCACCAGTTGGCCCAACGATGGCCACTTGTTGCCCACGTTTAACGTCCAGATTATAATCCTTCATTAACAGGTCGTTATCCGCATAACCAAATTGAACGTGTTGCAGACTAATCAAGTTATCACTATCTGGTTCGGCTGGTAAGTTGGATTTCGTCTGTTTCATTTCTTCTTCATCAAGCACTTCAAAGACCCGTTCAGCGGAAGCCACGGTCGATTGAATCGTGTTCAACAAGTTCGCCATTTGTGAAATCGGTTGTGAAAATTGTTGCGTGTATTGTAAGAACGCTTGAATGTTACCTAACGAAACGTTCCCGTTAGCCACATCAATCCCACCAATGATGGCAACAAAGACGTAGCCAATATTATTTAAGAACATCATCAGTGGCATGATAATACCTGAAATAAATTGCGCTTTCCAGGCTGATTGATAATAATTATTGTTTTGGATTTCAAAATCATCGATGGCATCTTGTTCCTTGTTAAAGCTCTTGATGACCACGTGTCCAGCATAGTTTTCTTCAACTTGGTTATTCAACAACCCCAAGCTCTTTTGCTGTGTTCCGAAGAATTTCTGTGATTTCGGCGCAATCACACCAACCACCACGACACTCAGTGGAATGGTAACGAGTGCAATCAAGGTCAGCTTCCAACTAATCGTCAGCATCATCCATAAGGTTCCAACAAAGGTGACGGTACTTGTCACCGCTTGGGTTAGGTTTTGCTGCAACGTGTTGGCAATATTATCCATATCATTGACGGCCCGACTCATAATGTCCCCATTCGAATGGGTATCATAATATGAAATCGGCACCTTTTGCATCTTACCCTTAAATGAACGCCGCAACTTATACACGGTCCGTTGGGAAATCCGCGTCATAATGTACTGTTGAATAAAGTTGAACAGTGCTGAGGCCAAGTACATGATCAAAACGATCATAATAATCTGACCGATTTTTTCAAAGTTGATTGGGTAACCGGATTGACTGATACCAGCCTTCTGTTGCGCGGCCCCCTTCATAATTCCCTTATAAAGTTCGGTCGTTGCTTTACCTAAAATCTTAGGTGTTCGAATCTGGAAAATCACGGAAGCAATGGCAAAAATCATGACCACTGCCAAACCGACCCACCGGTCTGACATGTAGCGCATCAATCGAATCGCCGTTTTCCAAAAACTCTTAGGCTTTTCAACTAGTCCAGCATGACCACCGGGGCCATGACCGCCAGCAGGACGTGCAGGCTTAGTAGAACTCGTATTCTTTTCGCTCATTACAGCTGATCCTCCTCTCGTAATTGTGACTTCATAATTTCTTGATAAACTTCATTATTAGCTTTCAATTCAGCGTGGGTCCCCTTGCCGACTAACTTACCGTTATCTAGGACCAAGATCAGATCAGCATCCGCCACCGTCGCAATCCGTTGCGCCACGATGACTACGACACTCTGTTGAATCTGTTTATCCTGGCGTAATTCAGCCCGTAATTGAGCATCAGTCTTGAAGTCCAATGCGGAGAAAGAATCATCAAATACATAAGCGGAAGCCTGTTTGACAAGTGCACGAGCAATTGCTAATCGTTGCCGTTGACCACCAGAGAAGTTACCCCCACCTTGTTCAACGTGTGCATCCAGGCCGCCTTCTTCTTTAACGAAGTCAGTTGAACGAGCAATTTCTAACGCATGCCAGATTTCATCATCGGTCGCGTGTTCGTTACCGAATTGCATATTTTCACGAATCGTCCCCGTGAATAAAGTAGCAGTTTGCGGAACAAACGAAACGGCTTGATGTAAATCAGCTAACTTCAACTGCCGAACATCTTTCCCATCTAATTTGACCGCCCCACTCTCAATATCATAGAATCGGGGGATTAAATTAACGAGCGTGGTCTTCCCAGAACCGGTCCCACCAATAATGGCAACGGTCTGTCCAGAATGGGCTTTAAAGTCAATATCTGCCAGCGCTAATTGCTCCGCACTTTGATATCGATAGTTGACATGATCAAATTCTAAGCTGTGTTCAGTCGTCGCTGGTAACGTTGCTGCCTTGTCAGGGTCAGTAATTTTAGGTTCAATACTTAAGACTTCTTGAATCCGGGAAGCGGAAGCGGCCGCCCGTGGAATGAACGCAAATACCATGGCAAGCATCATGAAACTCATCAATACTTGCATGGCATAAGTCATAAACGCAATCATATTCCCAACTTGCATTGTTTGACTACTAATCAATTGGCCACCAAACCAGACAATTGCCACATTAGTCCCACTCATAATCAAAGTCATTACCGGGTAAGCCAAGGCTACAATCGTATTAACCTTAATCGCATTGTGCGTGTAATCTTGGTTAGCGTCTTCAAAACGGTCCTGTTCAAATTTATCTTGACGGAATGCCCGAATAACGCGTACTCCCGTTAAGCCTTCACGAAAAACAAGGTTGATGCGGTCAGTCTTAGTTTGCATCGCCCGAAACAACGGTATTGCAAATGCCATGATCAAACCAATAAAAATCAATAGTACCGGAATAGAAACCACGAAGATCCAAGTTAATTCATGACTCTTGGTATACGCTAAAAAGCTTGCACCAATCAGCATGATTGGTGCCATAATCATCATTCGTAACGCCATCATGGCCACGTTTTGAATCTGGACGACGTCATTGGTCGTTCGAGTGATTAGTGAAGACGTCTCAACTTTATCAAATTCATCATTTGAAAAATTGATGACCTTTTTATAAATATCCGACCGTAAATTCTTCCCTAATTGTTGTGATGACCGCGCCGCCAAAAAGACGTTGCCAAACGCTGCGACGACTGATAACAATGAAAAACCAATCATTTCAAATCCGATTTTCCAGATATAACTAATGTCACCAGTAGCCACCCCGTTATTCACAATATTAGATGTCAAACTAGGCAGATTTAAGGTCGCAATCACTTGCACGATCATAAATAAGACCGCACCGATTACCGCGGGATACGAAATCCGACCCTTTGCTATTTTAAGCATTTGCACGCTCCCCTTCATTCATTATTACATAATAATGCAGTATCTTAATCTAACTAAAAATGGTCCTTTTGTCAACCATCTTTACAAGTCTCACGTAAAATATTGTAACGCACTCATCGCAGTTTAGCACTCAAAAGGATTTAAGAATTTATTAAGCTCGCCTTCGTAATAACACAAAAAAAGTGCTGCGTCACTAATCGCTGACACGGCACTATGCCTAAATTTAAGCCAATACTTCTTGTATATTTTGAGGTACCTGATTTGTCGCAACGGCCTCCCATGAATTCACGTTTTGTCCCTTCGTCTCAATCTTTAAATAGTGTCGTTGCTTTAGCCGGTGATCTGCGGTAAATGTCAACCAGCGTTGCTTACCTTGCGCATCGCTGGTCAGCATTCGATAGGTATAGATATCTTCGCCCATCTGACCAGTCGAGTGGCCGATTGCCTGATTAGTCCGACCATAGACCGTTTGTACCTTAACAAATGGGTTTAAGTTATCCACCGCCATTGCCAGCTCACTCCCCCTGATTCTTCGTCATCGTCGGTACAATTAACAATGTACCTACACTAATCATCATAATAATCGCCGCCAACCAAATAGCCCTTTTTTTATTCATAAATACTATCCCCCGAATTAATTATTTTATTAATCGTATCGGAGTAAAGCTCCTCTGGCTACCCTAACTAGGCTTTCTTAATCAGTTTAAACGATTACTAATCAAATTCGATTTTCCTTAAACATTAAGGAAATTATTTTAACAATAATTCAATAATTATCGCGCTTTGCATGCTATTCTATTAGAATAGGAAGTAGTTTTTAAATCATGGGGGGATTTATCATGCACATGCGGGGTATCAACTTTGTATTAGGTCTCGGCGTCGCGCTCGGCCTGTTAGCAGGCTGTCAGGCGGCTTCACCGGCAACTAAACAAGCCAGCAGTCAATCATCTAAGACTAGCGCTAAAAGCGTTCACAGCTCGGCTAAACACCAAGCACAAGCACGGCCTTATCAACATTGGCATACCGTCAAAGATGTTCACTTGCCTATTTTGATGTATCACAGTATTTCTAGCGGGAACCAGTTACGTGTCCCCGCCAAAGAATTTCAAACTGAAATGACTTATCTAAAGGCACACGGCTACCGAACGCTGACTGCCAATGAAGCCGTATACGCGCTCAAACATCGGCGAATTCCACAAAAGAAGATTGTCTGGATCACACTCGACGATAGCTATAAAGATAACATGACAGCAGCTTGGCCAATTTTGAAACAGACGCACCAACACGCCACCATTAATTTTATTACCGGCTTTACCCATAAGAAAAACCACTTAACTTTAGCTGATGCTAAGCGGATGCAAGCATCCGGTAATATTGATTTTCAAAGTCACACCGTTCGCCATCTGGATTTAAATAATTTAACTTACCAGGTTCAACTTACGGAATTATCAAGTTCCAAAAAATGGCTCGATCATAATTTACAACAGAACACACAAGTTATTTGTTACCCAGCCGGCCGTGCTAATCAGCAGACCATTAAAGCCGATAAACAGGCTGGCTATCAGTATGCCCTATCAACGGCACCTGGCATCGCCACCAGCACACAGAACCCATACAATCTCACTCGACAACGGGTCGTACCTGGAATGTCGCTAACGGCCTTTCAGACACTATTAACGAGTAATAATTAATTCATAGGACCCTTACTTGTGACACGATCCCAAAACCCTTTTTTATGAGCGCTTAACAGTGCTGTTGTGATCACAACAGCCAAAACGCAAAATTGGGGTTTTAATTTGATACCAATTAGCAAAAGAGAAGCGTCATAATGCTGATATACCAGCATTATGA